>CAZGXM010000055.1:0-18966 GCA_964529795.1 uncultured Thermoanaerobacteraceae bacterium | reverse complement strand
GCTTGGCAGGTATGGGTGATTTGGTGGTTACCTGTACCAGTATGCATTCCCGTAACCGTCGTGCCGGTATGCAGTTGGGGCGGGGAAAGAAGCTGCCCCGGATACTGGAAGAGATGGGCATGGTGGTGGAAGGTGTAAAGACCACCCGGGTTGCATATGACCTGGCCAGGGAAATGCAAGTGGAGATGCCCATTACCGAGCAGGCTTACCAGGTGCTTTACGAGGGGCAGCATCCTCGGGAAGGAGTGGCCAACTTGATGTTACGGGATAAAACCGAAGAGTGGAAGTGAAAATTTCAGGACAAAAAGTGCCCTTTGGGGCACTTTTTTTGTAATAAATAAAAAACAAGCTCATATATTTGTAATGTTAAAACGTACCCATTGCATAAAGCGCGCATTAAGCAAGTTTTTAAATTTTAAAACGATGCCGAAGGAGGGATGTTTTGGGTTAAAAAAGTTTTCCACAAGCAGTGAGTAGAAAATTAGAGGGAGGGAAATCGATGCAAAGGTACGATATCTTCAGGGATATTTCTGAACGTACCGGTGGTGATATTTATCTGGGCGTTGTGGGCCCGGTACGGACAGGCAAATCTACATTTATCAAGAGATTTATGGATTTGTTAGTGCTGCCAAATATAATTGATATCAATGACCGTACCAGGGCAGTGGACGAACTGCCCCAAAGCGGGGCAGGCAAGACCATCATGACCACCGAGCCCAAGTTCATCCCGGCGGAAGCGGTGGGCATCCGTATTAAAGAAGGGCTGGAATTGAACGTACGCCTGGTGGATTGCGTGGGTTATGCGGTCCCCGGTGCTCTCGGGTACGAGGAAGATGGCGACCCCCGGATGGTAAAAACGCCGTGGTTTGAAGAGCAAATTCCGTTTCAGGATGCGGCGGAGACCGGGACCAAGAAGGTTATAGAAGAACATTCCACTATCGGTTTGGTAGTGATAACCGACGGCAGTATCACCGATATCCAGCGGGAAAACTATCTGGAAGCGGAAAATAGGGTAATCAGTGAGCTAAAAGCGCTGAATAAGCCTTTTGTAATCATTTTAAATTCCACCCAGCCTCACGCCCAAAAGACAGTGGAATTGGCCCATAAATTGGAAGAGCAGTATGATGTACCGGTACTGCCTCTGGATTGTGCCCGCATGTCTACCGATGACGTTTACCGGGTACTGGAAGAGGCCCTGTATGAATTCCCCGTTAACGAAATCAACGTCAACCTGCCCCAGTGGCTGGAAGAACTGCACGGGGAACATTGGCTTCGCTTTGATTTGGAAAATGTGGTTACTGATGCTATTACCAAAGTCAGGCGGTTACGGGACATTGATGTCTCCATTGAGGAAATTGCCAACTCGGAACTCATCGGTACCGTCAAGCTGCGGGAAATGAACCTGGGTACCGGTGTGGCCAACATTGACATTGAGGGCAGGGAAGGCCTGTTTTATGAAATACTGCAGGAAGAAACGGGCTATACCATTGACGGCGACCACACGCTGTTCAGACTGATGAAAGAACTGGCCGCGGCCAAGAAGGAATATGACCGTATCGCCATGGGCTATAATGAGGTCAAGGCAACGGGTTACGGGATTGTCACCCCCGCCTTGGATGAAATGGTTCTGGAAGAACCGGAATTGATCAGAAGAGGGGGCAATTTCGGCGTACGTTTGACTGCCAGGGCGTCGTCCTACCATTTGATTAAAGCGGATATCACCACCAGTATCACGCCCTTAATCGGCACGGAAAAGCAGTGTGAGGACCTGGTCAACTACATCATGTCCGAGTTTGAGGAAAATCCCCAGAAGATTTGGGAGACGGAAATTTTCGGCAAGTCCCTGCATGAACTGGTGCGGGAAGGCATCCACGGGAAACTCTACCGCATGCCGGAAAATGCCCGGGAGAAGCTGCAGGAAACATTACAACGCATCGCTAACGACGGCAGCGGCGGCCTTATCTGCATCATCATCTAAAGCCGGACCCACCAAATAACTCAAGGTGCCTGTCACCTTGAGTTATTTTGATGCTGGTTGACGCCCATCCCGGCCAGTGATATAATAAATTTAAATTTCATAACTATGTTTCCTTCGGGGCAAGGTGAAATTCCTTACCGGCGGTACAGCCCGCGAGCCTTTATGGTTGACCCGGTGAAATTCCGGGGCCGACAGTGATAGTCTGGATGGGAGAAGGAGCAGGTTTACAGCTGTATTTTTCTGTGTCTTTATGTCCCGGAGGTTTGTCCCCTCCGGTTTTTTACGTCCCCCCGGTGAAGTAGGTGTTATGTTATGCTGTTTGCAGAAGATAAAATTTATATGCGGCGGGCGCTTGACCTGGCTAAAAAAGCAGAGGGTTGGACCAGTCCGAACCCGCTGGTGGGTGCGGTGATTGTCAGTGACGGTATCATTGCCGGCGAAGGATACCACCAAAAGGCCGGCACCCCCCATGCCGAGGTGCATGCGCTGCAGGCAGCGGGGGATAAAGCCCGGGACGCCACGGTTTATGTTACCCTGGAACCCTGCTCTCACCACGGGCGCACCCCTCCCTGTGCGCAAGCCCTGATCAAAGCCAAGCCCCGGCGGGTGGTGGTGGCCATGGCAGACCCCAACCCACTGGTATCCGGGCGGGGTATCACTATGCTGCGCGAGGCCGGGATACAAGTTGATGTGGGGGTACTGGCAGATGAGGCCCGGGCGTTAAACCGCCCGTTTATCAAATATATCACCACTGGCAAGCCGCTGGTCGCGGCAAAAATGGCGGTAAGCATGGATGGCAAGATTGCCACACGCACCGGCAGTTCTCAGTGGATAACCGGGGAGCGGGCGCGGCAGGCGGGCAGGTACCTTCGTCACCGCTACGATGCCATTTTGGTGGGAATAAACACGGTGCTGGCAGACAACCCCCGCTTGACCGTGAGACTGCCGGGGAAAGAAACAAAAAATCCCCTGCGCGTGGTGCTGGACTCCCGGCTGCGTATACCGCCGGACTGTCACTTGCTGAATGTGGATGAAGCCCCCACCATGGTTGTTACCACTGGAGAGAGCGATGCGGTCAGGAGAAAATATCTTGAGGATAGAGGGATAAATGTCCTGGTACAGTCAGGGAATACCAGGATTAACCTGGAAGAGCTTTTGACCGAGCTCGGCCGCCGGCAGATTACCGGGCTCTTAGTGGAGGGTGGCGCAGAGGTACACGGCAGTTTTTTTGATGAGGAGTTGGTGGATGTGGTACACCTGTTCATGGCTTACAAGGTCATTGGCGGCAGCGATGCCCCCGGACCGGTAGGCGGGCGGGGAGTTGCCGGGGTGGATGAGGCCCGGCGGTTCAAGTTAGTGGAAATACACCATTACCATCATGACTTGGGAATGGTTTTTGAGAAAGGTAAAGGAGGGTAGACATGTTTACAGGATTGGTCGAGGAATTGGGAACAGTAAAAAACGTTCGTCGGGGGCCCAAGTCTGCGGTGCTGGAAATAGAGGCCCGGGAAGTCTTGAAAGATGTGAAACCGGGGGACAGTATTGCCGTCAACGGCGTCTGTCTTACGGTTACAGGCTTCAATGAGAGCCGGTTCTATGCTGACGTGATGGCGGAAACTCTCAACCGTACAAATTTACAGGACTTGCGCCCTAATGACCGGGTCAACCTGGAAAGGGCCATGCGGCTTGGAGACCGGTTAGGCGGTCACCTGGTCAGCGGCCACGTCGACCGGGTCGGCGCCATCACCAGGCGGGAGCAGGTGGACATTGCCCTGGTTACCTGGATTGAGGCGCCGGCGCAACTTTTAAAATTTATTATCCCCAAAGGCTCGGTGGCCATTGACGGTATCAGCCTGACGGTGGTGGCAGTGACGGACAGGGTTTTCAGCGTCTCCCTTATCCCCCATACCGCCAAAGTGACTACTCTCGGTTACAAGGGTACCGGGGATACGGTAAATATAGAAGTGGATATGCTGGCAAAGTATGTGGCCCGTCTTTTAGAGTGGCATGAAGGCGGGCAGGGCCAAAGCAAAGCTTCTGGCCTGACAGCGGAATTTTTGGCTGAGAACGGCTTTGTTTAGGGAGGAGTGGCAAGATGAAATTTAGTGCTATCGAAGAAGCAATACAGGATATCAAGGACGGGAAAATGATTGTGGTAGTGGATGATGAGGACAGGGAAAACGAAGGCGACCTGGTAATGGCAGCGGAAAAAGCCGATGCTGCGGCCATCAATTTCATGGCCAAGTATGGCCGGGGTTTAATCTGCGTTCCCATGACCGGCGAGCGGCTGGACGAGCTGGAACTGGAGGCCATGGTCCAGCACAACACCGATTCCCATGAAACCGCATTTACCGTTTCCGTGGACTGGGAAAATACCACTACCGGTATCTCCGCCCATGAACGGGCGGAGACGATAAAAGCCCTGCTTGACCCCAAGACCAGGCCCGGGGACCTGCGGCGGCCGGGACATATCTTTCCTTTGCGGGCCAAAAAAGGCGGTGTGCTGCGCCGGGCCGGCCACACCGAGGCGGCAGTGGACTTGGCCCGGTTGGCCGGGCGCTATCCCGCCGGGGTCATCTGTGAGATTATGAGCGAAGACGGGACCATGGCCCGGGTGCCGGAACTGATGGAATTTGTCAAGGAGCACAACCTGTCCATAGTGACCATTGCTGACCTGATTGGATACCGCCGCCGTACGGAAAAACTGGTTAAAAAGGTGGAAAGCGTCAAGTTGCCTACCAGATACGGGAATTTTACCGCCAGCGCCTATAAAAGTATTTTGGACGGCGAGGCCCACATGGCCCTGGTCAAGGGCGATGTTGATATTGATGAGCCGGTCCTGGTACGGGTGCATTCCGAGTGCCTTACCGGTGACGTGTTCGGCTCCCGGCGCTGCGACTGCGGTGACCAGCTGGCAACCGCCCTGCAGATGATTGAAAAAGAAGGTCGGGGAGTATTTTTGTACATGCGCCAGGAAGGAAGGGGCATTGGCCTGGTCAATAAAATCCGTGCCTACAAACTGCAGGACCAGGGCAAGGATACCGTGGAAGCCAACGAGGCCCTGGGTTTTCCTGCCGACCTGAGAGATTACGGTATCGGCGCCCAGATACTGGCGGATTTGGGGATCGGGAAAATTCGCCTGATTACCAATAACCCCAAGAAAATAAAAGGTTTGGAAGGCTATGGTTTGGAAGTGGTGGAGCGGGTGCCCATTGAAATTTGCCCCGTGGAGACCAACGCTCATTACCTGGCCACTAAAAAAACAAAGCTGGGTCACCTGCTCAGCAGCTAATGGGAGGTTTGTTATACCATGCGCACTTATGAGGGTAAACTGATTGGCAAGGGGAAAAGATTTGGTATTGTTGTGGGACGGTTTAACGAATTTATTACCGGCAAGCTGCTGGAGGGCTGTCTTGATGCCCTCCGCCGCCACGGTGTGGAGGATGATGACATTGAAATTGCCCGGGTGCCCGGCGCTTTTGAAATTCCCCTGACAGCCAAGGCCATGACCGGCAGGGATTACAATGCTGTCATCTGCCTCGGGGCGGTGATTCGCGGTGCCACCCCTCACTTTGACTATGTAGCCGGCGAGGTGGCCAAGGGAATAGCTCACGTGGGCCTGGATACCGGCAAACCCGTGATTTTTGGTATTATTACCGCGGACACCATTGAACAGGCCATTGAGCGGGCCGGGACCAAGGCGGGCAACAAGGGCTGGGACGCGGCAGTTACCGCCCTGGAAATGAGCAGCCTGCTGCCTGCTATTAATGAATAAAAAACGAGCAAAAATATCTTGACAAAAGCACTTACTATAAGATATAGTACTCTTAAATTTATATATTCCAGAGCGCTTTGGACTCTTATCAAGAGCGGCGGAGGGACTGGCCCGATGAAGCCCGGCAACCTTCTCGATTCCGGGAAAGGTGCTAATTCCTGCAGGAGTTGATCCTGGGAGATAAGATAGGGACAGAATACATGCCTCTTCTTATCAAAGAAGGGGCTTTTTTCATGAGTCCCGCCCCATAAAAAAAGGAGGAATTGACCAATGAACAAAGACCTGAGATTTGACACGTTGGCCCTGCACGGCGGCCAGGAGCCGGACCCCACCACCGGGGCCCGGGCGGTGCCCATTTACCAGACCACTTCTTATGTGTTCAAGGACACTGACTATGCTGCCAGGCTTTTTGCCCTGGAGGAAGCGGGTAATATCTATACCCGTATCATGAACCCCACTACTGATGTCTTTGAAAAACGTGTTGCTGCCCTGGAAGGCGGCGTGGGCGCGCTGGCTACTGCATCGGGCCAGGCTGCTGCCACCCTGGCGCTTTGCAACATCGCTACCGCCGGGCAGGAGTTCATATCTTCAACTAGTCTCTATGGCGGCACGTATAATCTATTTGCCACCACCCTGCCCAAACTGGGCATCAAGGTGCGCTTTGTGGACCAGTCAGCCCCGGAAAACTTCCGGGCGGCAATCAATGAAAACACCCGGGGGATTTATGTGGAAACCATCGGCAATCCCAGGCTGGACGTACCGGACTTTGAGGCTCTCGCTCAAATAGCTGAAGATGCCGGGATACCCCTGATTGTGGACAATACCTTTGCCACCCCTTATCTCTGCCGTCCTTTTGACCACGGTGCCCATATCATCATCCATTCCGCCACCAAATTTATCGGCGGCCACGGCACCAGTATCGGCGGCATTATCGTGGACTCGGGCAAATTTGACTGGACCAACGGCAAATTCCCCGAGCTCACCGAACCCGACCCCAGCTATCACGGCATTATCTATACCGAAGCCTTTGGCTCCGCGGCGTATATTGCCAAGGCGAGAGTACAATTATTAAGGGACCTGGGGCCTGCCCTCAGCCCGTTTAACGCATTCCTGTTCCTGCAGGGCCTGGAGACTCTGCATCTGAGAATGCAGCGCCACAGTGACAATGCCCTGGAACTGGCACGTTTCCTGGATGAGCATTCTCTGGTCTCCTGGGTCAACTACCCGGGATTGGCAGGCCATGCTACCCATGAAGCTGCCCGGAAGTATCTCAACAAGGGTTACGGCGCCATACTGACCTTCGGTATCAAGGGCGGTATGCAGGCGGGCAAGCGCTTTATTGAAAACGTGGAACTGTTTTCCCACCTGGCCAATGTGGGCGACGCCAAATCCCTGGTGATTCACCCGGCCAGCACCACCCACCAGCAGCTGACTGAGGAAGAACAGCTGGCATCCGGCGTTACCGGTGATTTGGTGAGAATATCCGTAGGTATAGAGGATGTGGAGGACTTGAAAGAGGATTTGGACCGGGCACTGGTTGCCAGCAATAAATAAGCAACTATAGGGAGATGACTATGGAATTCGGGCAGGGTATTGGCATCGTGGAGACAAAATTTCAAACAGTGGCTGTCTCCCCCAATGAACTGGTATTGCAGTGCGGGCAGTGCTTCGGGCCTGTTAACGTCGCTTACGAGACTTATGGCGGACTCAATGACCGGGGGGATAACTGCGTGCTGGTACTTCATGCCTTGACCGGTGATGCTCACGTGGCGGGCCGGCATTCGGAAGATGACCGCCTGCCCGGTTGGTGGGATGATTTGGTCGGCCCGGGCAGGGCATTGGACACCAATAAATATTTTGTAGTGGCCTCCAATGTACTTGGAGGCTGTTACGGTACCACCGGGCCCGCCAGTACAAATGCGGAAACCGGCAGGGAATACGGCCCCGACTTCCCGGTGATAACCATCCGGGATATGGTACAGGTACAGTACCTGCTGTTAAAAAAATTGGGTGTTAAGCGCGTCAAAGCCGCTATCGGCGGTTCCATGGGTGGTATGCAGGTTTTGGAGTGGGCAATGATGTATCCGGAAATGGTGGATGCTATTATTCCCATTGCTACTTCCGGACGGCTTACGGCCCAGTGTATTGCTTTTAACGCCGTCCAGCGGCAAGCGATACTCAACGACCCCGATTTTCAGGATGGCCGCTACTACCCGGGCAAAGGGCCGGTCAAGGGGTTGAGCCTGGCGCGGCAGATCGGCACCATTACCTATAAAAGTGACGAATCCTGGGCTTTTAAATTTGGCCGCACTTTTTCCAGTGTGCGGGAAAAGGATTACTACAAGTTTGACAGCCGGTTTGAAGTGGAGAACTACCTGGCCTACCAGGGGCAAAAGCTGGTGGACAGGTTTGATGCGAATACCTACCTCTATCTTGCCAAGGCCATGGACCTCCATGACATCAGCCGCGGCCGGGACGAGTATCACCGGGTATTTTCCCGTTTTCAGGGTAAAGTGTTCAGCATCGGTGTCAGTTCGGATTTTCTTTACCCCAAATGCTACCAGGAGGAAATCCACCACCATTTTAAAGAGAACGGGGCGGATAGTTATTACTGGGAACTGGTTTCCCCGTACGGGCACGACGCGTTTCTCATTGAGTTTGAAAAAATGTCGGCACAGATTGCCAAATTCATGGAATCGCTGTCCTGAACCATTGGTTTGAAATTTTTTCTTCACCCGTGCCTGATCTTATGCTATAATGTCTATCGTACATGGAAAAATGTACTCCAGACAAGGACAGAGGTAGGTGAGGAGTATGGGTTCTTCCGGGCAGCGTTTTTTTATTGTCAATGCATCCATCTTACCCGAGGCCATAGTCAAAACTGCCAATGCCAAGGAAATATTGGCCCGGGGAGAGGTCAGTACCATCCATGAAGCGGTGGCCAGGGTAAATTTGAGCCGCAGCGCTTTTTACAAGTACAAGGATGGGATTTTTCCCTTTCATAATGCTGACAAGGAGCAGATTGGCACCATCGCGCTGATTTTGGAGCATAAGGCCGGGGTACTGTCCCGGATATTAAATACCATTGCCAGTGTTCAGGGAAACATCCTGACTATCAACCAGAATTTACCCCTGCAGGGAGTGGCCAATGTCTCCATTTCCATCCAAACAGCGGATATGTTGATGAGTTTGGAAGAACTGCTGAGTAAAATTGAAGGAATAAACGGTGTCAAAAAAGTGGAAGTGGTGGGACAGACTTAGCTTGCACCAGGGGAAGGGATTTCAGAGCAAAGAGGTGAAATTGATGCATGAACCAGTTAAAGTGGGCCTGTTTGGAATGGGTACCGTCGGTACCGGTGTTTACAAGGTTTTGAAGCAAAATGCCGGCTTGATTGCCGCCCGGGTGGGCAGGCCGGTGCAGGTGGAAAAGATTGTCGTGCGGGATGCAGCCAAAAAGCGCACTGTTGATGTTAAAGAGGGTGTGCTTACCACCGACCCGGCAGACATCTTGGAAAATCCCGGTATTGACATTGTGGTGGAAGTGATGGGTGGGATTGAACCTGCCAGGGAATACATTCTCCAAGCCCTTGGAAACGGCAAGCACGTGGTTACCGCCAACAAGGATTTGATTGCCAGTCACGGAAAAGAGTTGTTTGATGCGGAAAGGGAGCACGGCACGGACCTGATGTTTGAGGCCAGTGTGGCCGGAGGCATACCGATTATCAGGCCGCTGAAACAGTGCCTGGCTGGAAACCGGGTCACTGAGGTGATGGGTATTATCAACGGCACCACCAACTACATACTGACCAAAATGACCCGCCACGGCAGTAATTTCAACGATGTGTTGAAAGAAGCCCAGGCTCTGGGTTATGCGGAAGCGGACCCCACGGCCGATGTGGAAGGACACGATGCAGCCCGGAAAATAGCTATCCTGGCGTCCATTGCCTTTAACACCCGGGTTACCTACCGGGATGTCTACGTGGAGGGCATTACCCGTATTGATGCTACGGACATCAAGTATGCTGCGGAGCTGGGCTATACCGTCAAGCTTTTGGGCATAGCCAAGGAGCTGGATGGGGAAGTTGAAGTACGGGTGCACCCGGTCTTCATTCCCGGCAAACACCCGCTGGCAGCGGTGAATGATGCCTTTAACGCCATCTTTGTGGCCGGTGATGCCGTGGGCGAAACCATGTTTTACGGCCCGGGCGCCGGAGAACTGCCCACAGCCAGCGCGGTGGTGGGGGATATTATCGAGGTGGCACGCAATATTACCGGTAATGTTACCGGTCGTATCAACTGTACCTGTTTTGAGGAGAAAGCCATCAAGCCCATTGGTGAAGTTATCTCCAAGTACTACCTGCGCTTGGTGGTGAAAGATAGGCCCGGCGTGCTGGCCGGCATCGCCAGTGTCCTGGGTGACCATAACGTCAGCATTGACACGGTAATACAGAAACGTTCCGACGGCGAGTATGCAGAACTGGTGCTGATAACCCATAAAGTACAGGAACAAAATCTCAAGGATGCCCTGACAATCATGGCAGGGATGTCCATCACCAAAAGAATAGCAAATGTTATTCGCGTTGAAGGAGAGGATGCATGAATGAACTGGCCGGGAGTTTTAAAAAAGTATCGTGAATTTTTGCCCATAACCGAAAAGACACCGCTGATTTCCTTAAAAGAAGGAAATACCCCCCTGATCAGGGCAAATAACCTGTCCGAAGAACTGGGCATAAACATCTACTTTAAATATGAAGGTTTAAACCCCACTGGCTCCTTCAAGGACCGAGGCATGGTGATGGCGGTGGCCAAAGCGCTGGAAGCGGGTTCCAAGGCAATCATGTGCGCCTCCACCGGCAACACTTCCGCCGCCGCTGCCGCCTACGCGGCCCGCTGTGGGTTGACCTGCAGCGTGGTTATTCCTGAAGGCAATATCGCCCTGGGGAAACTGGCTCAGGCACTGATCTACGGTGCCAAGGTTATTGCCATCCAGGGGAACTTTGACGACGCGCTGAACATTGTGCGCAGCATTACCGGAAAACACCCCATTACGCTGGTTAACTCCTTAAATCCCTACCGGATTGAAGGACAGACCACCTCGGCCTACGAAATTTGCGATGTACTGGGAGATGCGCCGGACTTCCTGGCCATTCCCGTGGGCAACGCCGGCAATATTACCGCGTACTGGCGTGGTTTCAAGCGCTATCACGATGCAGGGCGTGCCAGGAAACTGCCCGCGATGATCGGTTTCCAGGCCGCCGGTGCCGCCCCTATAGTAAATAATAAAGTGGTGGGAAATCCGGAAACCGTGGCCACTGCCATTCGCATCGGCAATCCTGCCAGTTGGCAGAGCGCGGTGCGGGCTGCCGCAGAGTCCCGGGGCTTTATTAAAGCGGTTACCGACGATGAAATCCTGGCTGCCCAACGGCTGCTGGCCGCCAGGGAAGGCGTCTTTGCCGAGCCGGCTTCCGCCGCGTCCCTGGCCGGGGTTATCAAGGAACACCAAGAGGGATTGTTTGCCAAAGGTGACACCATTGTCTGCGTCCTAACCGGCAACGGCCTCAAGGACCCCAATACCGCCATCAAGCAGGTATCCGACCCCTATTCCGTACCTGCCGATGAGAAAGCGGTGCTGGCGGTAGTAAACGGGAAGTAGCATAAACCGCAAACCTTTGGATACGGGAGCGACAAAAGAGGGAGCAGCAATGGTGAGAGTGAGAGTACCTGCCACCACGGCAAACATGGGACCGGGCTTTGACACCATCGGTATGGCGCTGAAACTCTATAATTACCTTGTGATGGAAGAACTTCCCGGTGGTGGCCTTGTCATTGACATCGCTGCTGACGGCAGCGAGCACATCCCCCGGGATGAAACCAACGTGGTCTACCAGGCGGCATGCCGGGTGTTTGCAAGGGTAGGTTTTAAACCGGCGGGATTGAAAATAAGCCAGGAGAACCATATCCCCGCCTCCCGGGGAATGGGCAGCAGTGCCGCCGCCATTGTGGCCGGGTTGGTAGCGGCCAATGAACTGGCAGGCGGGAAGTTACAAGTGCCGGAACTGCTGCAGTTGGCAGCGGCCATGGAAGGCCACCCGGACAATGTGGCTCCTGCCATGCTGGGTGGCGTGGTGGTTTCCGCAGTGCTGGACGAGCAATTGTTTTACCGGCGCATAGAACCGCCGCAAAATTTGCACATGGTAGTGGCAGTGCCCGACTTTACCCTGTCCACCAGCCTGGCCAGGGACGTGCTGCCGCTGCTTGTACCTGTGAAAGATGCGGTGTTTAACGTCAGCAGGGCAAGCCTTTTGGTACTGGCATTGATTCAGGAGGATTACCAGTTACTGGGCCGGATGATGGATGATAAACTGCACCAACCGTACCGGGTTGACCTCATCCCGGGTATGCAAGCGGTTTTCGATGCCGCAAAAAATGAAGGCGCCCTGGCAGTGGCGCTAAGCGGCGCAGGGCCGACATTGATAGCTTTTGTTACGGATAAGACCAAAATGGAACCTGTGGGCACGAGCATGCGGCATGCCTTTTCAGAAGTTGGCGTGACCTGTAATATCAAGTATTTGGCTGCCAGCCCCACAGGTGTCCAGGTGGAGAGAAGAGGAGAGTGGGAAACATGCTGGTAGTACAAAAATTTGGCGGCAGTTCGGTGGCCAATCCCGAACGCATCAAGCGCGTAGCCAAACGAGTGGTGGGAACCAAACGGGCGGGAAACCAGGTGGTTGTTGTGGTATCTGCCATGGGCGATGCCACCGATGAACTGATCAGCTTGGCCAGACAACTGTCCGACAATCCTTCCGACCGGGAAATGGATATGCTTTTGTCCACCGGTGAGCAGGTTTCAATTGCTCTTTTGGCTATGGCTGTGGACAGTTTCGGTGAACCGGTGGTATCTCTCACCGGTCCCCAGGCAGGGATAACCACCAATGAGGTATATGCCAAGGCTAAAATCACCGGCATTGATACCACCCGGTTAAATAAAGAGCTGGCTGAAGGTAAGATTGTGGTGGTGGCCGGTTTCCAGGGCAGGTGTGCCAATGATGATACTACCACACTGGGACGGGGCGGCTCGGATACAACTGCCGTGGCCCTGGCTGCAGCTATTCATGCTGACGTATGTGAAATCTTTACCGACGTGGACGGCGTCTATACCTGCGATCCTCGGGTAGTGCCCCGGGCACGGAAGCTGGAAAGCATTTCCTATGACGAAATGTTGGAACTGGCTAGCCTGGGCGCGCTGGTACTGCAGCCCCGGGCGGTGGAATTTGCCAAACAGTACAACGTCAGGCTGCACGTGCGCTCAAGCTTCAATTACAATACCGGGACAATGGTACAGGAGGTGGGTTCCATGGAAAAAGAAATGGTAGTAAGCGGGGTGGCCTATGATTTAAATGTTGCCAAAATAGCCTTTTTTGACGTGCCGGATAAGCCGGGTACTGCCATGAAACTGTTCAGCGCCCTGGCTGCTGAAAACATAAACGTAGATATGATCATTCAAAGCACCATGCGTAACGAAGTAAACGACATCAGCTTTACCATTACCAAGGACGATTTAAACAAGGCTTTGAGAGTGGCGGAAAAAGTCAAGGAAGAAATTGGCGCCACAGGTTATAATTACGATGGTGACGTGGCCAAAGTATCCATTGTCGGTGCAGGGATGATTACCAACCCCGGCGTGGCTGCCGGCATGTTTGCAGCCCTGGCGGACGCCGGTGTCAACATTCAAATGATCAGCACCTCGGAAATCAAAGTTTCCTGTATTATCGACGCCCAAAGCGCCAAGAAAGCGGTTCAGGCCTTGCACACCAGGTTTGCTCTGGACGGTGAGGAAGAAAACTCCGCTGCCTCGTAAGTAAAAACAAGAAAGTTACCATTATTTTATATTAAACTATTTTTACTATTAATGCCCTTTACCTTTTACCGGTGAAGGGCTCTTTAACTGTTACCCGGCTTATTTAATTCATGAACTGAATTTAGTTTCCGGCAAACAGAAATGGATCAAGCTTGTAATATTTCCTTTTAATAACATGGAAAGAGAAATGCACAGCAGTTATACTTATCATGTGTGTTTTTACATTCAATCATACCAAAGTATTATTATCCATCCAAAGTATTATTAACCATATCCAAAACCTAATAATACCTTAGACGGAGGTACTATTTTACCATTTTGGTATAATTGACCGAGAATGGATTTCGTCTTCGTGCAGTGAGGGGGTGATTTTGGTGCTTGATTTCAGTGGTATGTCAGAAATAATTGCTTCCTCGATATTGCACGTAGTAGAAACATTTAACGAAATATCAAAATACAGGTTGGGTTTTTGCGAAAAATCTCAACTGACCGGGCAAGGTTTAATAGTTGACAAGGTTAATATCTGTCAAAACTGTGATTATGAATGTCCCATAAAAAGTGACATGGACTGTACGAATTCATTTTTTTGTTTTAATGGCTACAATCTTTACATCATGCCACTCAATATCTCCAAGCTAAGTCCGGGCATATTATATGGTTATAGCCCCGCTGGTGATTACCGGGAGTTACAGGAGTTGGTCGAGAAGACATATGGTATTGTGGAGAAGTTGCTTCACAATACCATCACTGTTGAACAGGTGGAGGGTTTTAGTAAAACGGTTGCCGATGTAGGAAGACTGGCCGACTTGTCCCGGGATAACCTCGCAGGCTTGTTAAATGACTTGCACTCCATAATAAATTGTGATTTATTGGTTTACTCGATCAAAGAGAATGACTGTTTAAAACCCTTCATGCACATTGGCATTGACAAAAATAACTTGCGAGAAATAAATTTAACAACCGGTTTGGAGAGTTGGGTTTTATTCACCAGGAAAGCAGAGACGATAGAAGTTAATGTAAATGATTTAAGACTGAAGAATTCAATTTTTAAAGAACTTAAAGAAATTGGGAAAGTACTGTTATGTGTACCCGTAGTTGATGACCAAGATGTAGTATATGGTTTATTGTACGCTTCTTATAAAGAAAAAAACTATGGCCAATTAAAGTATTACAAACAAATACTAATTGGTTTTTGCAGCTGTTTGGCCCTTCAATACGCCAAAACTGCAGTACGGGAAAAATATGAAAAGCAATTGGCGTACTTTGATGTATTTAAAAAATTGAGCAGCCTGCCTTATTTGACCGCGGAGTCCCGTGATATTCTCAACCCTCTCCTGGATTTGGCAGCAACTGTGCTGACACCGAAGACCCTGGCCATATTTGATAAAGAGTTTAAATTGATAATTGCCAGGTCCAGTACGGACACTTTTTTGGGAGAGCTGAAAAATGGCAATAATCTGTCCCCGTACTTGCAGGTGCCGCTGGGCAGTTCGACTGATGACCGTCAAGGGTTACTGGTATTTGACAGGGACGAACCGCTGGCAGAAGATGAGGGACATTTTTTAAAAATTATTGGCAATTTTATCTCTCTATCATTAGGCATGGAAGAGCATATAAATCATTATGGGAAGATGCTGAAAGGTGTATTGAGAGCCTTGGCTAAAATCGTGGAAATGAAAGACCCGTATACTTATGGCCATTCGGAGCGGGTAAGCAAATATTCTTATGGACTGGCGTTACAGGCGGGCTTAAGTGAGAAAGAGGCTGAAAATATTGCCAATGCTGCATTTTTACATGACATCGGCAAAATTACAATTCCGGATAAAGTGTTGCTAAAAAAGGATGACCTGACTGCCAAGGAAAAGGAACAGATAAATTCGCACCCGGTAAAAGGTGCAGAAATTGTGCGGTCCCTTTTTAATGCACCCCACATCTATGAAGTGGTACGCCATCACCATGAAAGACTGGACGGCACGGGTTACCCCGACGGGCTGGTTGGCGACCAAATTCCCCTCCCGGCTAAAATTGTTGCCATAACGGACGGTTTTGAAGCCATGATATCCCAAAGGGTATATCGCATGGCCATGACGCCCCATGAAGCATATCAAAATTTGCTGTCTGAAGCAGGAGAGAAATATGACCCAAAGCTGGTAAAATTATTTTATCAAGTTATTAAAGATGAGATGGTTTTTAAATTTGAGGAAGATAGGCGTTACCAGCATGATAATAAGATATTCATGGGAAAAATTACGGAACTGACAGCAAGAGAGCGGGAGGTATTGGCATTACTTGCCAAAGGGTATAACAACCAGGAAATTGCCCGAAAATTATACATAACGGAGCAAACCGTAAAGAGTCATGTGTCAAAAATATTACAGAAACTGGAGGTTGAGGACCGTACAAAAGCAGCCGTCTATGCTTTGAAATCCGGTTGGTTTTAAATATTGAAAGCTGCCTGTGAACAAGAACTTGCAGGCAGCTTTCTTTATGCACTCCTGCCGGATTAATAATGCTACCTTAGTATGAAATTGCTGGTCAACCGGGCGAATCATACCAAAGCTTGTTGTAAAACTTTGTAAGCAAATGTAGGATTAAGAGGAAGAATAAGGAATTAATACGGAGGGATTTCAGGTGGATAATTTGGCAAAAGAAATATTGGCTGAACTGGGTCTTGGAATCCCCGGCGGTCCTTCCGAGAATTTCCCGGAATTGACCGGTCAGGCTGGTTCAAATTCAGAAAATACTGACAATACTGACAAGGTTGACAATGCTGACGGGCAGGTATTTGTTAACAGTGGAAGTGTTGGCATTCAACCACCGAGAGGCAACGGGAAATACCCCACAATTACACCCGGGGACAATGTTACAGTCTATGTAAACGGCGAGAAGATTTCCGATACAACAGTGTTGACGGGAAAAGAGGATATTGTGGCAATTCCTTATAGAGAGCCGCCTGAATTGGAGTATTTCATTGAAGTTGATGACCGGATGATGAACGCATATTTAACCGTTTTGTACAAACAGGGGAAACAGTATAAATTGGTGGATTCAGGACCAGTTAAGGATTTGACGGTAACTGCGAAGTTTGATCAAGAAATTGCCCCGCCAAAACTTAATTATAATACGGTATTGAAAGAATTGGAACGAAAAAATGTTATTTGCTGCATTGACAAGCCGAAAATAAAACAATTACTGGATTCCGGCAAAAGCTTTGAAAAGGAAAATATTGCCCGGGGGTTGGAGCCCAAGCCGTCAGTGGATGAAAAAATTGATTATCTATTTAAAAAAAAACAAAAGTCGGCCGGAAACCGTCCGGTAAGTAAAGTGATCAGTGTGGAGCCCGGTGAGGTATTGGCCGTAAAAAGACCGGCAGTTTTTGGAGAACCCGGTATGGATCTTACCGGTGCAGTTAAAGATGCGCCCGAACCAAAACGGGTGGAAATAAAAGTTCGCCAGGGAGTACAGTTGATTGAAGAGGGTACCAAAGCCGTGGCGTTGATTGAGGGGAGGCCCGATGTTACAAATGGCTTATTAAGTGTACTGCCAGTCTATGATCACACCGGCAACGTCACCCCGGAAACAGGCGATATTGAGTTTAAAGGCGATGTGAAAATAGCGGGGAATGTAGAAGATTACATGGTGGTAAAAGCCAGTGGGAATGTTACCGTTGGCGGGTATGTTGCCAACGCCACAATTTATTCCGGTGGAGACATCACTGTCCGGGGAGGCATAATTGGCAGTAAGCTGTTTGCCGGCGGGCTTTCTGCTTTATGTGAGGAAATAACTCATTACTTGACTGGTATTGACAGGCAGCTGCGTGTTTTAATCAAGTCCATTAATCAGCTTCAAAACCAGTTCAAGCAGGGGAAACTGCCGGTGGGAAACGCTGTGAAATTGCTTCTGGAAAAGAAGTTTCCGAAATTACCCGGGCTTTGTACGGGTTTCGCCCGGAGTATGGCAGAAAGAGAAGAATTTAAAATGCTTGATAAAACCATAGTGGAACTGATAGAGGAGCTTGCAATTACCTTTTACGGGTACGGTCCGGTACGACAGTTACCAAATATGGAAGCGTTACTGAAGTTGGCCAAAAAAGTTTCCGAGGCCTTGTTCCTTTTAGAGAGTTTGGCCAGCAGGCATTCCTGTAGATATGGTAATTACGTTCAATCGTCCACGCTGGTGGCCAGTTCTGACATAATTATTAATGGCGAGGGGTGTTTCCAATCGGATTTGAGGTCCGGGGGGAATGTTATTGTCAAGGGTATCAAGGGGATTTTTAAAGGCGGAAAAATTATTGCGAACGGGAATATAGACATTGTTGAAGCAGGTAGCAAAGCCGGCGTCTCAACTAAAATTGAGACCACGGCCGATAACACCATTGAAATAGGTACTATCTGGCCTGGTGTGGAGACCAAAATCGGTGAATTGCGCAGGGCATATTACTACCGGGACGGTAGCATTTGCGCTTTTATCCTTTAGGTGAGGTAAAGAAGCAGCGCGCTGCAAGGTTAGGGGGTTTAATGTGTCCAAACTGTTGGGGGGTGTATGGCCATTTTTGAAAAAAACAAAGTCGGGTTGAATGGCGATCTGGAGACTATAGTTCAGATGTTTGTCGCTTTGATGGAAGCCAAAGATGTCTATACGGTTGATCATTCGCAGCATGTTGCCAAATTAGCCCGGGAAATAGCAGGAAAAATGAGTCTGGACGAGCAGGAAACCAGGCGAATATATTTGGCGGGTCTTTTGCACGATATCGGGAAAATGGCTGTATCTGACCGTATATTGCAAAAACCGGGGAAACTGACGAGAAACGAATATGAAGAGATTAAAATGCACCCGGAAATAGGGTGTCGGATACTGGAAACTGCGGGAAATCTTTTTGACTCTGTGGCAACAATGGTGAGGTATCATCACGAGCGATGGGACGGTAGCGGTTACCCGGCAGGACTGAAAGGGGAGCAGATTCCACTGGGTGCCGCTATCCTGGCGGTAGCCGACGCGTATGATGCAATGGTTTCCAACCGCCCGTACCGTCTTGTGCGGGTTGAGGCCGAGGTGCTGGCGGAAATTAAAGGGTGTTCCGGTAGCCAATTCAACCCCCAAGTAGCGAAGGTGTTTTTGGATAATTACCGGGGGATCAAAAGTAATGCTGAGGTGCAGCCCTTTACTCAAAAAATTTTTCGCAGGTGGTAACTCCTCACCCCAAACGGGCAAGGAAATAGCCGGTGCAGTGTAACCTTCACCATGCCGGGGGATCTTTCCGAAGTAGTCCAATATTCGAGATTTCCAAATCACCTCCTTCATGTTACTGGGACCAATAGTACATTTAACCTTTGGTATAACGCTTTAAAGCCCGGT
>CAZGXM010000054.1:0-19566 GCA_964529795.1 uncultured Thermoanaerobacteraceae bacterium | reverse complement strand
AGACGTGTGCTCTTCCGATCTGGGCTCC
Organism: uncultured Thermoanaerobacteraceae bacterium; assembly: GCA_964529795.1. Classification (GTDB taxonomy): domain Bacteria; phylum Bacillota; class JADQBR01; order JADQBR01; family JADQBR01; genus CAZGXM01. The sequence goes on along the minus strand of CAZGXM010000054.1, from coordinate 19,538 downwards.
ACTTTATCACCCATCAAAATAGTAAAAATATCATCGGCCTTTACCGCATCTTCTAAGGAGACCTGTAAAATTGTCCGGGTTTCCGGATTCATGGTAGTTTCCCACAGTTGGTCCGGGTTCATTTCCCCCAAACCCTTGTACCTCTGAATACTAAAATTGGTGCGGCCGGTTTTTTTAAGAAATTTGTCCAATTCGTGGTCGCTGTAAAAGTAATGTTCTTCTTTTCCTCGTTTAAGTTTATATAGCGGTGGTTGGGCAATATAGACATAGCCGGCTTCTACCAACGGGCGCATATAGCGGTAGAAAAAAGTCAATAGTAAAGTCCTGATATGTGCTCCGTCGACATCGGCATCCGTCATGATAATAATCTTGTGATAGCGTGCTTTTTCGATATCAAAATCTTCATCAATACCTGTCCCCAGCGCAGTAATCATGGCCCTGATCTCTTCGTTGTTTAATATTTTATCCAAACGTGCTTTCTCTACATTGATGATTTTTCCTCTTAACGGTAGAATTGCTTGAAATCTCCTGTCCCGACCCTGCTTGGCGGAACCACCGGCGGAATCGCCCTCCACCAGGTATAATTCTGACATGGAAGCATCTCTTACCGAGCAATCAGCCAGTTTTCCGGGAAGCGTCGTAATTTCCAGAGCATTTTTTCGCCTGGTCAAGTCCCTGGCCTTTCTCGCGGCCTCCCTGGCGCGGGCAGCATTAACCCCCTTTTCAACCAGTCTTTTGGCAACAGACGGGTTCTCTTCCAAGAAAGCAGACATCTTTTCACCAAAAAAAGATTCCATTATCCCCCGGACTTCGCTGTTTCCCAATTTTGTTTTAGTCTGACCTTCAAATTGGGGGTCCTTTACCTTTACACTGACAACAGCAGTAATACCCTCCCGGATGTCTTCCCCAGTAAGGTTGTTATTATTATCCTTGAGGATGTTATGCTTACGTGCATAATCATTTATTACCCTGGTCAGCGCTGCTTTAAAGCCCACCTCATGGGTACCGCCTTCATGGGTATTGATATTGTTGGCAAAGGAAAAAATATTTTCGTTATAACCATCATGATACTGCAAGGAAACCTCCAACCATACATCGTCACGTTCCGCTTCAAAATAAATAGGTTTAGAGTGAACAGGAGTTTTATTTTTATTCAGATATTTGACAAAGTCAACAATACCGCCGTTGTGCAGAAAAATCTCTTCTTTGCCGTCACGCTCGTCTTTTAAGGTTATGCGAACACCTTTGTTCAGAAAAGACAATTCCCTTAACCTGTTGGTCAGTGTCTCAAATTTAAATTCTACTTCTTCAAAAATCTCTTTATCCGGGCTGAAAGAAATTTCTGTACCGGTTCCTTTGGATTTGCCTACTATCTTTAACTGGGATGCGGGTTTTCCTCTTTCAAAGCGCTGGTGATATATTTTTCCGTCTCTTCTCACCCGTACTTCCAGCCACTCTGAGAGGGCATTAACCACCGACATCCCCACGCCATGAAGACCACCGGCCACTTTATAACCGTTACCGCCAAATTTTCCACCGGCATGGAGCATTGTCAAAGCCACTTCTACTGCCGGTTTACCGGTCTTTTTATGAATATCCACCGGTATGCCCCGACCGTTGTCAATTACTGTGATCGTATTATCATGGTGAATTTTCACGGAAATTTTATCACAGTATCCGGCCAGGGCTTCGTCAATACTGTTGTCTACAATTTCATAGACCAGGTGGTGCAAACCCCTGCTGCTGGTACTGCCGATATACATTCCCGGCCGACGCCGCACAGCTTCCAATCCTTCCAAAACCTGTATCTGACTGGCATTGTAATCCTGATTGATTTTTTCTGCTCGTTCAGCCATATTTAAACCTCCGTCAATTAATTAACCCAATTTAATATTATATCATTAAATATATATTTCTACAAATTAGAATCAGAATATATGGATATATTTTCCTGAAAGTCTATTTTCCGTTCTCTTTATACCTTAATCGAGAGGAAAGTAATTTAAATAAAAAAACCGTGGTCTACCACGGTAAAAGCTAGAATTTTGAAATGCGGGACCTTTTTTGCAAAGTGAGGGATGAAATAGAAGATAAGTAGACTTTTTTATCTGTAACGATAAAAGATTTTGGCTCAATTTTTTTGTCCGGCTTTTTCACAAGCCCTTCCACGGAAGCCAGTTCTATAAACTCGTCGGTAATTTGTGACTTATCGACATTATCGTAATCAATAATCGCAATGATGTTTTTTTTATTTATCAATATGTCTCCGCCTATATGCAGGTACACTTGACTATTCCTCCCTTGAAAAATTATTTATATTGCCATTCTCAACTTTGTAGATGGCTGCTTTCTCAGTTAATGTTTTGACGATATCGTTAATTTCCGTCCCCGTGATAAAAGTTTGGATTTTTTTTAGTACAGTAGTGACTAGATATTTTTTCCTGTTATTGTCAAGTTCGGAAAATACATCGTCCAAAAGTAACACCGGATATTCACCGGTTTCACTTTTGATAAATTCCAGTTCCGAAAGTTTTAGGGCCAGGGAAGCCGTTCTCTGCTGTCCTTGCGACCCAAAGGATCGGATCTCGATATCGTTAATACTGATTAACATATCATCCCGGTGAGGACCCACCAGAGTAACCCCCATGTTGTACTCTTCTTCTTTCTTTTCGGACAACGTGGCGCTGTACATCTCTTTAATTATTTCAATAGAGGAATTATAGCTGATATTTTTGATGCTGGAAAGATAGTTCAGTTCCATGTTTTCTGTACCGTTGGTAATTTTTCTACAAATCAACCGGGATAGTGGTTTGAGTTTTTCCACTGTTTCCAGCCGCTTTTTTACAATATAGCTTCCAAAATCAATTAGCTGCCTGGTCCAGACCTGCAGTTGGCCACCGAAAAGCTGTTTTTTTAAGTTATTATTTCTTTGCAGTAAGACCCGTTTATAATTGCTTAAGGTATTACCGTAGCGGGGGCTGACCTGTGAAATTTCGCTGTCAAGAAAATTTCTTCTTTCCCTTGGGCCACCCTTGATTAACATCAGGTCTTCGGGTGAAAACAGTACCGTATGAAAAAATTGTGCCAGTTGGCTGTTTTTTGAGAGCTTGTTTTTATTAACAATAAATTCCTTTTTTCCGTCTCGGAGAATTACCTCCATTTCCAGATTTAGATGACGGTTGTCAAGTAAAGCTTTAATATAAGCCTGGTCACTGTACCAATTGATTAATTCACTATCTTTATTGGTACGATGAGATTTGCCGGTACCGATTAGATTGATTGCTTCCAAGATATTACTTTTACCTTGGGCATTGTTACCGATAATAATGTTTATTTTATCATTCCAAGCTATCCTTATTCGATTATAATTACGAAAATTAGTTAACTGTATTTCCTTGATTATCAAAGAGCACACTCCCTAAGATTGGGAACAAACCTTTATTTTTTCGGTAGTATTGTTAACAGTGACAATATCGCCGGAAAATATTTTTTTGCTTCTTTTGGTAGTTGTTTGAAAGTTGACACTGATAAACCCTTTACGAATCAACGCTTTTGCTTCACCCCCGCTTGCTGCTATGTTTGCCAATTTTAATAACTGATCCAATCTTATCGATGCCGTTTCTATGTATACTTCACGCATACGGTTTTAAGTTCCTCCTTGCTAAGCTTAAACGGTTCTGACGGGGAGAATCAAGTAACAATAATTTTCTTTTGTGACCGGTTTAATGATTCCGGGACTGAGGGAACCGCTTAGTTCCATATATATTTCTTCATCATCAATAACTTTTAAGACATCCAGCAGGTATTTTGAATTAAAAGCTATTTCCAAGTCTTCGCCTTCAATGTAAGCGGGAATTTTTTCACGCAGTCTACCTACGTCGGGGCTGTTCAGGTTTATTATTAAATTGTTATCGGAAAAAGAGATTTTGACAACATTAGTTTTTTTAGTGCCATCTTCAGTTGATAGCAATGAGGCTCTCTCCACAACTTGAAGAAAAGACTTGGTTTCCACCCTGACGTGTGTTGAGTATTTTTTGGGGATTACTTGTTTGTAATCAGGAAACGGGCCTTCAATGAGGCGGGAGACTAAGGAAACGTTGGAAATCTGAAAAAGTACCTGGTTTTTATCAAAGGATATGGTTAAAGGTTCATTTTCACCGGTTAATCTACTCACTTCCACCAGTGTTTTTCCGGGAATAATGTCTGCTCGAGTTTGGGAGTTTGTTTCCAGTTGCTCTGTTTTATAGGCTAACCGGTGGGTGTCAGTGGAAACGAATCTGATTTTATTTTCCGAAATTTCTGTTAGGATTCCGGTAAAGACAGGGCGAGATTCGTCCCGGGAAACTGCAATGGATACCTGTCTTATCATATTTTTGAATAAATTGCCTGGCATGGTAAAGGAGTTTCCACTTGATATGGATGGTAATACCGGAAATTCTTCCGGGTCGAATCCATTTATTATAATCTGGGATTCACCGTATTTTATATTGACAGCATGATGGTCTGATTCTAGCGTAATTGGGATATCCGGCAGTTTTCTGACCAATTCAGAAAAATATTTTGAAGGCAGGACTACACTGCCGGGTTTGATTATTTCTGCGGAAACGGCGCATTTGATTCCCATTTCCAGATCTGTTGCCTTGAAAATTAAGTCGCTATTACTTTTAGTTTCCAGGAGAATACCGCCCAGTATCGGTAAGGTATTTTTTGTTGATACGGCTCGTTGTACTACTTGTACGCCATTTACCAAGTCTGTTTTCTCACACCTTATTTTCATTCTTAAATTCCTCCCGGTAATTTTATTCTTTTTCCGTAATAGTAGCAGGCGTTGTGAATAATGTGGAAAACCATTCCGGAATGGTAAAACCGTGTATTGGCAGTTGTGATTTATTTGTTGATAATGTTGATAGTTTATCCATAAGGATATGAAGGATGTGTTCGATTTAAGCGTTTTTTAATTTGTTTGTCAAGTCGTTTATCAATTCTTCAAGAGAAGGGTCATTTTTAATTGCTTTGGAAATCTTTTCATGCCCGTGGATGACTGTTGTGTGGTCCCTGCCGCCAAACGCTTCTCCAATCTGGGGCAGTGAGGAATCGGTCAGTTCTCTGGATAAGTACATGGCAATTTGCCTTGGGTATGCCACAGTTCTGGTACGTTTTTTCGATTTAAAATCGTCCAACCTCAGTCCAAAATGCTGTGCCACTTCTTTTTGGATGGAGTTAATGGTAACGGGCTTGGGTTTATTCATTTGTACAATTGCTTTTAATGCTTCCGTTGCCAGTTCTAGTGTTATTTCCTTGTTGACCAGGGAAGCATAGGCAACTACCCGTACCAGTGCTCCTTCCAATTCCCGGATATTGGAGTGGATTTTATTGGCGATGAAAATCATAGCATCATTTGGCAGGTGCAAATTCTCTAAAGTTGCTTTTTTCCGCAAAATTGCAATGCGTGTTTCAAAGTCCGGGGGTTGCATGTCCGTAATTAAACCCCATTCAAAACGTGACCTTAACCTGTCTTCAAGGGTAGGTATCTCTTTCGGGGGCCTGTCACTGGAAATGACAATTTGTTTATTGGCTTCGTAAAGGGTGTTAAATGTATGAAAGAATTCTTCTTGCGTACGTTCCTTTCCTTCTAAAAATTGAATGTCATCTACCAACAAAACGTCTATATTGCGGTATTTATTTCTAAATTGTACGGTTTTGTCATAGCGAATTGCATTAATTAACTCATTGGTGAATTTCTCCGATGTGACATAGACCACGTTATGACCTGGCATTTGTGATAGGACATAATGCCCGATGGCATGCATCAGGTGAGTTTTTCCCAACCCTACTCCCCCGTAAATAAAAAGCGGGTTATATGCCTTTGCGGGGGCCTCGGCAACGGCTAAAGATGCAGCGTGAGCAAAGCGGTTGCTATTACCAATCACAAATGAGTCAAAGGTATACTTTGGGTTTAGTCGGATGGATTGGTTATTTTGCTCTTTTTTTACCTCGCTGGTGTTTATGGAAGCTTTGAGAACGTTATTTTTTTCGGTTTGAAAAGAAAAATTTTCGTTTGGCAAGACAAACTTTACGGTAATATTTTCTTTTAAAATCAATTCCAAAGTACTCTTGATCAGATGATAGTATCTGTTTTCCAACCAATCTTTTGCAAACTCGTTTGGTACGGATATTATTGCCTTGTTACCAGCAAAGGCGGTTAAAGAAGTGTTTTTTAACCATGTTTCAAAGCTGGGTTTACTCAGTTCTGTCTCGAGAATTTCCAGAGCCTGCTGCCAAATATCAGTTATTTTGTCGGGTTTGGACATACTATACCTCCTAGAGTTAACATAAAATATCCACTGTTGTCTAAAAATGATTGTGGATAAAAATATTTAATCTGTATTTGGAATGGATTCAGTGAATTAAAGCAGGTTAAAAATGGAAAAATAAAAAAAAGAAAAGTTGTCCACAAGTTTTAAGAAAAATAGTCGGTACCTAAAGAGAAATCAAAAGCCTATTTTCACAGAATTAGTAAATTTTGCATTTTCATAATAGCAAAGTTTATCCACAATATCAATAAGCAATATTGGTTCAATTGTGATTTTCTGTGGATAACCTTTTTTCCTTGGCCGTTCTTGACATTGAAAAGCGGCTTCGTATATAATCGTTATATGTGTAAGGTGAATAAGGAGGGTAATGATAGTGAAAAGGACCTACCAACCAAAAAGAAAAAAGCATAAAAGGGTTCATGGTTTTAGAGGGCGGATGAAAAATAGATCTGGCCGCAAAATATTGAGTAACCGTCGTCGTAAAGGTAGAAAAAGACTTTCAGCTTAAGGCCGCTGTGAGGTGGCCTTTTACCATTTTTAGGGATAAATGTTTAGTATATTCTCTGGATGGTTAAAATATAGATTTTAGTAAATAAAAGGTGAACTTTATGCTACCCGGTAAAAACCGCCTGAAAAAGAAAAGTGATTTTAGTAAAGTGTATAAGTATGGCAAGTCTCGGGCTAATAATGTGTTGGTAATTTATTTTTTACCAAATAGACTCAATGTTACCAGAATTGGTTTTTCTGTTTCCCGTAAGCTGGGAAAAGCGGTTATCAGAAATCGTTTAAAAAGATTGTTACGGGGAGTATCGCGGAATAATATTCGTTATTTTAAAAAAGGCTATGATATAATTTTTATTGCCCGTCAAAAAATAAAAGGAATCGATTACCGGTTGATAGAAATTAAACTAATGCAGTTGGTTGATGACGTGGGTTTGCGCCAAGCAGGTGATAATCATGACTAAAATTTTGATTGATATCGTAAAAATTTATCAGAAGTTTTTATCGGGTTTTTCCGGTAGGCGCTGTCGTTTTTATCCCACATGCTCGCAATATGCAGTAGAGGCGCTGCAGCATTTTGGTTTTATTAAAGGCAGTGTGCTGACTTTCAAGAGAATAATCAGGTGTCATCCATGGAATGAAGGTGGCTATGATCCTGTAATGACAAAATCTTTAAAAAAGAATTAAGGAGGTGAACCTACTAAAACCTGGAGGTTTTAGTGGGGATTCATTTGTGGGCAAGTCTAGTTGATTTTATTTCCCAGTCAATTCAGTTTTTTTACATAATTACCCGGAAGATAGGTATTCCTAACTACGGATTGGCAATTATTCTTTTTACCATTGTAATAAAAATCATTCTTTATCCATTGACACATAAGCAAATGGTTGCCATGCGTAAAATGCAGGAAATACAGCCGAAAATAAAGGAGCTACAAAAAAAGCACAAGAATGACCCCCAAAAATCTCAACAGGCGATGATGGAACTTTACCGTCAACATGGAGCAAATCCTTTTTCCGGATGTTGGCCCTTATTGATTCAAATGCCGATTCTTTTTGCCCTGTTCAGGTCCCTGCGTACATTTTTTGACCCTCAAAAACATCCTGCATTTGTAAATCTTGATCATGCTAACTTCTTTTGGTTAACAAATTTAGGACAACCTGACCCCGTAATTTTACCGGTATTGGTGGGAATCACTACCTTTTTACAACAAAAAGTTACCACTACCGGACAAGACCAAACTCAAAAAACCATGCTTTATGTGATGCCAGTTTTTTTGGCCTGGGTAAGTCGTAGCTTTCCTGCGGGATTGGCACTGTACTGGATAGTATTCAGTATAGTAGGTACAATTCAACAAATATATATTAACAAGCAGCCTGCTGTAGCGCGGGAGGAGGTAAAGGCAAAATGAAAAGTATTGAGGTAACAGGGAAAACCATTGAGGATGCGGTAGAACAGGCGCTTAAGGAACTGAATGTGGGCAAGAATCAAGTCAAAGTTGACGTGTTGGCGGAACCGCAAAAGGGGTTATTTGGCCTGCTGGGCACTAAAATGGCCAGAGTTCAGGTTACTGTGGTAAATGACCCTGTAAGGATTGCCAAAGATTTTTTAAACAAAATTTTTAAAAACATGAAAGTTAATGTAACTATTGAAGAAAAAATTACCGAGAATTATATTTATCTGTCTTTTACCGGTAATGATTTGGGTATTCTCATTGGCAGGCGGGGGGAAACTTTGGACGCATTACAGTACTTGACCAACTTGGTGGTAAATAAACAGGTGGAGGACAGGATAAGATTTATTTTAGATGTGGAAGGGTACAGAAAAAGAAGAGAGCAGACTTTGCAAAAATTAGCATTAAAATTGTCTGATAAGGTTAAGCATACAGGTAAAAAAGTAGTACTTGAGCCAATGAATCCTCATGAACGGCGGATTATACATACAACCTTGCAACAGGATAATAAAGTGTATACCTTCAGCGAAGGGGAGGAACCTTATCGAAAAGTTGTAATCAGCCTAAAAAAGTAATCTTTAAGCCCAGTAATGGTTTCATTACTGGGTTTTCTTAAATTGGGAACTATTATATGTTGAAGCTTTGCTTGATCATTGATTGGAGTGGTTGTCATGTTGAATGATACCATTGCCGCCATTGCCACACCAATTGGTAGCGGCGGAATAGGTATTATCAGGCTCAGTGGCAGCGGGTCTTTAAAAATAGCTGAAAAAATATTTAAACCAAAAGGTAAAGTGAAGGTAAAGGAAATTCCCTCATTTTCCCTGCGGTTGGGTAATATCGTCAGCCCTGACAGTAAAGAGATAGTTGATGAGGTGCTTCTTTCCGTCATGCGGGCACCAAAAAGTTATACCGGTGAAGATGTGGTGGAAATAAATTGCCATGGCGGGCCGGTGGTAATGGAAAAAATTTTGCGCTTGACTTTGGAACAGGGTGCAAGATTGGCTGAAGCTGGAGAATTTACAAAACGCGCGTTTTTGAACGGCCGTGTTGACCTGGCCCAGGCTGAAGCGGTAATCGATTTGATAGAAGCAAAAACTGACCTGGCTTTGGGGACCGCTGTCAAGCAACTTCAGGGGGGGTTATCCCGACATATTAAAAAAATGCAGCGGCGGTTAACCAGCATTTTAGCCCAGATGGAAGCAAGTATTGATTTTCCCGAGGATGTGGGTGAAATTAATTGTGTGGAGGCCCAACAGGTTTTGGCGAGTGTGAAAGCCGGTATCAGCCGGATGATAGAGGAAGGGCAGCAGGGGAAGATATTGAGAGAGGGCTTGAAAACCGTAATTATCGGGCGCCCGAATGTGGGCAAATCCAGTCTTTTGAATGCTTTGGTAAGGGAAAACAGGGCAATTGTCACGGAAATTCCCGGTACCACCCGCGATATTATTGAAGAAATAATTAATTTAAACGGTATCCCGTTAAAAATTATTGATACCGCAGGTATTCGCGAGACCAAAGATATTGTGGAAAAAATGGGTGTCACCCGGGCGGAAAAACTGTTAAACGAAGCGGACCTTAATTTATTTGTTATTGATGCGTCCACAAGTTTGACTGGCGATGATAAGCTTATTGCCGGTAGGCTAAAGCGGGAAAACACAATTATTTTACTTAATAAAGGAGATATTGAAGTCACAACAGTGACTGAAACTGAAATCAACCAGCTGCTGCCCGGATTTCCGGTAATTAAAATTTCCGCAAAAGAAGAGTGGGGCTTGGATAAGTTGGCGGATAAAATAAAGGAAAAGGTATTTGCTGGTCAAGTAACAGGCGAAGAAAGAGAGGTTGTCACTCGCAGCAGGCAGCTTGCGGCCTTGAAGAAATCATTGCAGTCTGTGGAGGACGCGGTGGCAGGATTAAAGGCAGGCAGTCCGGTCGACTTGGTAGTGATTGATGTCAAACAAGCCCGTGAAAGCCTGGGGGAAATTACCGGGGAAACCATTGGGGAAGATATCTTGGATACCATTTTTAAGGAATTTTGTATCGGTAAGTGAGGTGATATTGTGGTATATCAGGCTGGCCAATATGATGTAATTGTTATTGGCGCGGGACATGCCGGGTGTGAAGCAGCTTTTGCCGCTGCCCGGCTTAAATGCCGTACGCTGCTTTTAACCATTAGTCTGGATAATGTGGCGTTAATGCCTTGCAACCCGGCTGTGGGCGGACCTGCCAAAGGGCATTTGGTACGGGAAGTGGACGCTTTGGGCGGCCGGATTGGCATCAACACAGATAAAACTTTTATGCAAATACGCATGTTAAATACCGGTAAAGGCCCTGCTGTCCATGCCTTACGTGCCCAGGCGGATAAAAAACTTTACCAGCAGGAAATGACCCTGGCGCTGGAAAAACAGGAAGGGTTGGATGTAAAGCAGGCTATTGTCCACAAAATTCTTATAGAAGGAGATCAGGTTTCCGGTGTACAGACGCATACCGGTGCGCAGTTTTTCGCACCTGCGGTAGTGGTTACCACCGGCACCTATTTACGGGGAAAAATAATTATCGGTGATGTCCAGTTTGCCAGCGGTCCCAACGGTCAGTTTCCCGCCAATGAATTGTACTATAGTTTAACAGATTTGGGTATCAAACTGGGTAGATTTAAGACAGGCACTCCGGCGCGAGTGGACCGGCGCAGTCTCAATTTTTCGGTGATGGCAGAGCAACCCGGGGATAAAGGCCCGCTTGCGTTTTCATTTTTGACAGGGCGGCCGGTGCGGCCTCATGTTCCTTGCTGGCTTACCTACACCAACGAGAAAACTCATGAAATTATTCAAAAAAACTTGTATCGTTCTCCTTTATACAGCGGTATTATTGAAGGGGTAGGCCCTCGTTACTGTCCTTCCATTGAAGACAAGGTGGTTCGTTTTGCGGACAAAACCAGTCACCAGATTTTTGTGGAACCGGAGGGGATGTTTACTTACGAAATGTATGTGCAGGGCATGTCCACCAGTTTACCCGAAGATGTGCAGATTGAAATGCTACGGTCTATCAAAGGGTTTGAAAACGTCAGGATGATGCGTCCCGGTTATGCCATTGAATACGATTACGTGCAACCGACGCAGTTGAAACTTACCCTGGAGACAAAAAAGGTCAAGGGGTTGTTTACCGCAGGTCAGATAAACGGCACGTCGGGTTATGAGGAAGCCGCTGCCCAGGGTATTATGGCGGGAATTAACGCAGCTTTGCTGGTAAAAGGCAAACAACCTTTTATATTAAAACGGTCCGATGCGTATATTGGCGTGTTGATTGACGATTTGGTTACCAAAGGTGCCAGGGAACCCTACCGCATGCTTACTTCCCGTGCGGAATACCGGCTTTTGCTGAGGCAGGACAATGCTGACTTAAGACTTACTCCCAAGGGAAGGGATATCGGGCTGGTTGATGATTACCGTTGGAATATATTTGAGAAAAAACGGCAGCAGGTAGAAGGAGAAATCCAGCGCTTGCAGCAACTCCAGGTTACCCCGGGCGACAGGGAGTTGGCAGCCTACTTGTCGAAAAAAGAAAGCAGTCCTCTCAAAAAGATACATACTTTTGCGGAGTTGATACGCCGGCCGGAACTGGATTACGAACTGGTGGAGAAATTTGCCCCCCTGCCTGAGGAATTAAATAAAGATGTTAAGGAACAGGTAGAAATACAGATCAAGTATGAAGGTTACATCAAAAAACAGGAAGAACAGGTAAGGCGTTTCAAAAAACTGGAACAACGCAGCCTGCCCCGTGATTTGGATTACGATCAAATCAACGGTCTGTCCCGGGAGGCCCGGCAAAAACTTAAAGAAGTGCAGCCGGCATCTATTGGACATGCTTCCAGGATTTCTGGTGTCAGCCCTGCGGATATCAATGTTTTATTAATATATTTGGAACAACAAAGACGGAGTCGGGCAAATGGATAAGGCAGTGGAAATTTTAAAGCAGTACTTGGCGCAAAGAGATATCTGCCTGAGTAAAACCCAGACAAAAAGGTTTGCCAAATACATTCAGTTGTTACGGCAATGGAATAAAAAAATGAACCTCACAGCTATTGAAAGCGACCGGGATTTGGCAATAAAACATTTTTACGATTCCCTGACGGTTCTTTTCGGCAGCAGACCATTAGCTGCTGACCCGGTTAAACTGGCAGATGTGGGAAGCGGCGCCGGGTTTCCCGGTTTGCCGCTAAAAATTTATTGCGAACAATGGGATGTTATCCTGGTGGACTCTCTCAACAAGAGAATAAGATTTTTAGAGAGGGTGATTGACGAACTGCAACTGCCGGGGGCCAGGACTTTCTGGGGGCGTGCGGAGGAAATCGGGCGGGACAGTCAATTTCGGGAACAGTTCGATATGGTCACTGCCAGGGCGGTGGCACCCCTTAACGTGTTGGTGGAATACTGTTTGCCTTTGGCTGTTGTTGGCGGCAAATGTGTTTTAATGAAAGGACCTGACGTTGAAGAGGAATTAAAGGATGCTCAGGGAGCAATTGAAATCTTGGGCGGCAACCTCGCGGAGATAAAGAGATTTACTTTACCGGAAATCAATCACCGCAGGTGTTTGCTGATCATTGACAAGGCAAAACCCACTCCTTCAAGATATCCCCGCCGCCCCGGAATGCCCCAAAAACGGCCTCTTGGCCAGCTGTAACATTTAATTTTATCAGCAATTTTAAACCGGAAACATTGCGTTTTTTTGTTGCAATTTTATTTTAACGGCAGGAACTGGAACTGTGGTGTGGAATCAATTGGGTAAGATTCTGGTATGGCAGGTGGTGCGGTTAAATTGGCAAAGGTGATAGCAATAGCTAATCAAAAAGGCGGTGTAGCAAAAACCACAACGGCGGTTAATATTGGCGCCTGCTTGGCACAATTGGGCAAAAAAGTCCTGTTGATTGACATAGACCCCCAGGGAAATGCCAGCAGCGGCCTGGGAGTTGACAGGATGAATTTGGAACACTGTATTTATGACGTGTTGATAAACAGCATGCCTTTAAACAGTGTTGCGCGAGAAACAGAGATAGCCGGTTTGACCGTTATTCCGGCCACTATTCAACTGGCCGGCGCCGAAATCGAATTGGTTTCTGCAATATCTCGAGAAATGAAGTTAAAAAAGGCTCTGAAAGGGGTCAGAGATGAATATGACTTTATCTTTATCGATTGCCCACCTTCTCTTGGCCTGCTCACGTTAAACGCACTTACGGCGGCGGATAGTTTAATTATTCCTATTCAGTGCGAATATTACGCATTGGAAGGTCTGGGACAGTTGCTTAACACCGTTCAGCTGGTGCAAAAGCATCTCAACCCCCAACTGGAGTTGGAGGGAGTGGTATTGACCATGTTTGACGCGCGGACGAATTTATCAATACAGGTAGTGGACGAAGTCAAGAACTACTTTAAAGGAAAGGTCTTTGCAACTATTGTTCCCCGAAATGTCCGCCTCAGCGAGGCGCCCAGTCACGGGAAGCCGGTAATTACGTACGACCCCAGGTCGCGGGGTGCGGAAGTATATTTTGAATTGGCAAAGGAAGTGATGGAAAATGGCGACTAAACGAGGGCTGGGAAGGGGCTTACAGGCACTGATACCCAATGGTACTCCTGAAACAGGTGCCGCGGCTGAGAGTACAATCAAACAAATTCCTGTTAAAGACATTAAACCCAACACATATCAGCCCAGGAGGAGGTTTTCCGAAGAAAAACTGAAGGAACTTGCCCAATCCATCAAGGAAAATGGCGTCATTCAACCGGTGGTAGTAAGAAAAATAGGCGCTGACAAGTACCAGTTAATCGCTGGAGAAAGGCGCTGGCGGGCATGTGTCATGCTGGAGATGGAGACCATCCCGGCAGTGATTAAGGATTTGGGTGACCGGCAGGTTACTCAATTGGCCTTGATTGAAAACATTCAAAGAGAAGACTTAAACCCTATCGAAGAAGCCTGGGCTTACAGGACCTTGCTGGAAGAATTTTCGCTTACCCAAGAACAACTGGCACAGAGAATCGGCAAGAGCCGGTCAGCAATCGCCAACACCTTGCGCTTGTTAAACCTGGAATGTGACGCACAGGATTACCTGACCATGGGTGTCATATCTATGGGCCATGCCCGCGCACTGCTGAGCATTGCCGACAGCGATTTACAGATTCAATTGGCAAAAAAAATCGCCCAGGATGGCATATCCGTCAGGGAAACGGAAAAAATGGTTAAAAATTTGCTGGAGCAGAAACAGCATAAAAGAGAAAAAAAGGAAGTGCCGCCGGAGATAGCCTTGATTTCCGAAAAACTTGAAGAAAAATTTGGCACCCGGGTATTTATAAAACACGGGGAAGACAGGGGAAAGATAGTGATTGAGTATTACGACAATGAGGACTTAAACCGCGTGCTGGCACTGCTTGGTTTGCTGGAATAAATGTTTCACGTGAAACACCCCGGCATATGTTTCACGTGAAACATATAATAGAATAGAGCACCAGGGTTTCGTAGATTACACCCTCCTAAAATGATTGTGACAGGTATATTTACAGAAAATTAAAGGTAATATAAGGACAAATAATTTACAATAGGGAGGTTGGTTGTTTGCAGAAACCCCTTTATTTGAAATATGGCGGCGTAAAGTTTGTGCCGCTGGCGGATGCAGGAGAGATTAACAATTTTGTTGCCCGGTTGCCAGAGAAAAAACGGCAGTCATTACATCAGGTTGCACAGGAATTGTGGCGCGCGGGTTTGATATCTATTCCAAATGACGGCCAGTTTGCCACAATAGATGAAGAAATGGAACCCTATCTCACTTAAGCGGGGCGGAGCCCTGCTTGATTTTTTCAGGACATTAAGGACAAAAGATGTGTAACACAGGGATGCGTATCTTTTCGCAAGGAACTTTTTGACCATCCTCTGGAAACAGTTGTTTTTGCTCTTGGGGAGAGAGGCTTAATGATATATTTTGACAATGCGGCCAGTTCCTGGCCCAAACCCGGGCAGGTACTGTCAGCTGTGCAGCAGGCAATTGAAGAAAACAGCGCCAATCCCGGCCGGTCCGGTCACCGCCTGGCCCGGGAAGCAGGCATGAAGGTTTACCAGGCGCGGGAAAAGTTGGCCCGGTTAATAGGTGCTGATGCCGTGGAGCGGGTGATTTTTACCGCCAATGCCACAGAGGCGTTAAATGTGGCCATGAAAGGTGTTTTGAACGGCGGGGACCATGTGATCACTACGGTCATGGAACACAACTCGGTATTACGGCCGCTGCGGGTGTTGGAAAAACAGGGAGTTCTTGTTGATATAGTCCCTTGCGGTGTACAGGGGGTAATTGATCCGGCGGAAATCAAAAAGCGCCTGCGCCCCCAAACCCGTCTTATTGTCATGACCCATGCTTCAAATGTGACTGGTATTATCCAACCGGTTGGCGAGGTCGGGAAAATAGCGGAAGAAGCCGGGGTTTTGTTTTTGGTGGATGCGGCCCAAACCCTGGGAGCATACCCGGTGAATGTCAAAGACTTAAAAATTGAGCTGCTGGCCATGACCGGCCACAAAAGCCTGTTGGGCCCCCAGGGCACGGGTGCCCTGTATGTGGCGCCGGGGGCGCCTGTACGTCCCCTGAAGGAAGGAGGAACCGGCAGTTTTTCCGAATTGGAACAGCAGCCCGGGGATTATCCTGATTATTTGGAAAGCGGTACATTAAACGGTGTGGGTTTGGCCGGCTTGGCCGCGGCTGTCGGATTTATTGAAGGTACCGGGCTGGAAAATATGGTTGCACATGAACAGCAGCTTGTAAAACGGCTGGTGGCGCAGCTGAGAGAAATCAAAAGGGTAATAATTTACGGGCATACCGCCGGTACGCAGCATGTACCCGTGGTGTCCTTTAATTTAAAGGGATGTGACCCGTCAGAGGTAAGCTTTATTCTGGACAGAGTGTATGATATAGCAGTAAGACCGGGTTTACACTGCGCTCCACAGGCGCATAAAGCTTTGGGCACTTTTCCGCAAGGGACAGTTAGAGCCAGTTTATCTTACTTTAATACGATCCAGGAGGTAGATGAGTTTGTTGCTGCGATCAAAGAAATTGCATTTGACCTGTAATACGCCAGGTATGGGACCGGGATATGAGGAGGAAGGCTTGAGCTTATCTAATAAAAATTTTCTAGTTTTTTTATTTTAACCAAAAAATTACCCGGAATATACCAGGTAATTTTGGAAAACTCAGGATTTCCCCGTGTTATGAATATGCTTACGGGCAAGGGCCTTTGCTTCATCGTAAACCGTTTTTAAAGGAATTTTGGCCTGGCGGGCAAGTTGTACACAATCTTTGTACTCGGGAGCTATGTTCAGTGCCTCTCCAAAGGACGAGATCTTTACATTTACGGAACCGTGGCTTGTTTGTACCGTTAGAAACTGCCTGGAGGCGATAATACGGCTTTCTTCACGAAAGCGAAATCCCAGCGATGTGGTCTCTGACTGGAGTATTTTTAACAGGGGCTGCTGCTGTTTTGGCCTGGCTAATACGGTAAGCAGGGTGCCCGGCCTGTTTGCCTTCATGTATACCGGGGTATAAAAAACATCCAGCGCACCGGCGGAGAAAAGCCTGTCCATCAAGTAACCGTAAAACTCGGGGTTCATATCGTCAATATTGGTTTCAATGATGAATATTTTTTCTGTCTCCTGACCCGCGCCGGGGTTTTCTTCACCGATGAGAATGCGGGCGGTATTGGCTAGCGGCAAATCCCGGCTGCCGGCACCGAACCCTACCTTGGCCAGCAGCAATTCTTCTCCTTGGGTAAACCGGGCCAGGGTGGTGACCAGGGCGGCACCGGTAGGTGTGGTTAGTTCCCCCCGGCAATCGGGGGGATTTTCCGCTACCGGAAAGCCTTCCATTAATTTCAGTGTAGCCGGGGCCGGTACGGGCAGTGTGCCGTGGTCGCAGTTTAAAAACCCCGTTCCCAGGGGTAAGGGATGGGAATACAATTTCTCGATGCCCATTAGATATAACCCCAATACGCTGCCGACAATGTCAATAATGGCATCAACTGCACCCACTTCATGAAAATGGACTTCTTCAACAGAACACTTGTGCACTGCTGCTTCAGCTTGGGCCAGCCTCCGGAAAACCCGCCTGCTTTGACTGATTACCGCAGCAGGTAAAGTGCTGTTGTCCAGCAGCTCTATAATATTTTGCAGGTGGCGGTGCGCTTTTTTCTTACCACAGGCCACAGTGACCAGAGTAGCGGCTATGCCGTTTTTGACAACCTGTTTTTTGGTCAGTGAATAGCTGGTAAGCGGCAGGTTGTTTTGAAGTTTTTTGACAAACATGTCCCACTCCAGGCCGGCATCTGCCAGAGCGCCTAAAAACATGTTGCCGCTGATGCCTGTGGGACAATGCAACACGGCTATTTTCATCAGCTCACCTCTTTGCCCGTACAATACTGCTGGCCAGGGCTGCGGCGCCAAAGCCATTATCAATATTTACCACTCCGATGCCGCTGGCACAGCTGTTTAACATGGTCAGCAATGCTGCCAAACCGTGAAAACTGGCACCATAACCCACACTGGTGGGGACGGCAATTACGGGTTTATCCACCAAACCGGCCACAACGCTGGCCAGAGCACCTTCCATTCCGGCCACTACAATTAACACGGTGCTTTTGTCAAACTGCTCCTGCTTGTCCAGGAGGCGGTGGATGCCTGCCACACCCACATCATAGAGCCGGACAACTTCATGCCCCATTAACTCGCTGCAAACTGCCGCCTCCTCGGCTACCGGCAGGTCAGCGGTGCCGGCGCTGATTACCGAAATAATCCCCTGCTTGTCTCTGTGTGGCTGTTTTTCCAGGGTTATCAGTCTTGCCAGTGAGTGAAACAGTGCTTCCGGGCACAAGGCAGCAACCGCTTCATATATTTCTTTATTGGCCCGGGTGGCAATAATATTATTGTTTTTTTCCGCCAGGCTGGAAAAAATTTGGCGAACCTGTTCAACAGTTTTACCCTGGCAAAAAATCACCTCGGGAAAACCGTTCCGCAGCGCCCGGTGGTGGTCTATTTTGGCAAAACCCAAATCTTCATAAGGAAGGTGTTTCAGTTTTGCGAAAGCATCTGCCGCGCTCATTTTTCCTTTTTCCACCAATTTAAGAATGTTTTCCAAGTAACTGCGATTCATATCACTTTTCTCCCGCTGCCAGTACTTCGTTCATACTGCCGCTTCTTAAACCCTTGAGATCCAGAGTGACATAAGTAAAGCCCAACTGTTCCAGCCGGGTGACGACTTCCGGGTATATTGCCAGCAAATCATTAAACTGCTGCCGGGGAATTTCTATCCGGGCAAGATTTTCATGATGCCTGACTCGCAAATCGGTAAAGCCCTTACCTTTCAGGAATGCTTCGGCTTGCTCGACTTGCGCCAGTTTTTCCCTGGTAATCCGGTGTCCGTAGGGGAACCGTGAGGAAAGGCAGGCCGTGGAGGGTTTATTCCATGTGGGCAGGCCCATGGCCCTGGACAGCCTGCGGATGTCCTCTTTGGTCAGTCCCGCTTCCTGCAGGGGACTGCGTACTCCCAGCTCATTTCCGGCCTGCAGTCCCGGGCGGAAGTCGTCAACATCATCGGCATTGGCGCCATCGGCCACATGTGCAATATTTTTGCCAGCGGCAAGAGCCTTTAGCCGGCTGAAAAGCTCCTTTTTACAGTAATAACACCGGGTGGGCGGGTTGTTGACAAACTCGTCAACAGACAATTCCCCGGTTTCTATGGTAATATGGTTAATGCCGATGCTTTTTGCTAATTCCCGGGCCTGCCGGTACTCGGCCTGCGGCAGTGTCTCCGAAACGGAAGTAACTGCCAGGGCCTTGGCCCCCAATACATCAAACGCAACCTTGGCTAGAAATGTACTATCCACCCCGCCGGAAAAAGCAATACAGATACTGCCCATTTCCACCAGAATATCTTTTAGTTTCTTGAGTTTTTGTGCCGACATTAAACCCTCTCCCTACACGCTTACTTGGAGTACTGCGCAAATATATTGTTGTTACTGATTTTAATATACTGCATCCACCCTGTCAACGCAGCCCGAATTAAACGGTGCTGAAGGAATTTGTCCGCTTGGTGTTGAATACATTTCAAGGCCAGATGGGCAAAAGGAGTGATTATTACATATGGAGCAAATTTTGCGGTTAACCGGCGCTGGCACAGCTGCCATGGTTATTGCTATCTCGCTACTTGTTTTTACCGGTTTTCTCTGGCGGAAGGTGCGGTTTTTGGAAAAACGTT
>CAZGXM010000053.1:0-19657 GCA_964529795.1 uncultured Thermoanaerobacteraceae bacterium | reverse complement strand
CGGAACGCTACCGGCAGCAGCAGTCTTTTCCGGTCAATGTAGATGAAGGGGCAATGGCGGAATTGCAAGTGACCCTGGTTACCGATTTTCTGATAGATGAAAATGCTGTGGTAAGACATGACCATGATAAATTGGCACGCAGGCTGATAAAGGAAATTTTTCGTGCCAATAATATGGTGGAGCGCCTGCGTATGCTCAACTCATATCTTGGCTGCCGTTTCAGGAAGTCGGGCAAGGATATTGGGGGGTAAGTGATGTCTTTTTCCCAGAAGTGTAAAAATGAACTGGCGCGGAAAATTCCTGACCGGAGATGCTGCCGGTTGGCGGAATTAAGTGCCCTGGTACGCCTGGACGGGACCATAAAGTTGGAGTCCGGCCAAAGGATCAGCCTGTGGCTGGATACGGAAAATGCTGCGGTGGCGAGGAAAACAATCAAGTTAATCAAGGTGCTGTTCGATCTGGATACGGAAACCCTGGTGCGCAGGCGACAGCAGCTGCGCAAGAACAATGTCTACCGGGTGGAGGTAAAGCACCAGCCGGGGTTGTTAAGATTGCTGCAGCAGACAGGCACGGACTGGATTATGGGTAAGGGCAGACAGGATTGGGAGAACAGTCATCTGGACAAGTCCTGCTGCCGCAAGGCATACCAGCGCGGGGCTTTTTTAGCGGGGGGCTCTGTCAGTGACCCCCTCGGGGGTTCCTATCACCTGGAATTGATGGCCCATGACCCGGAGCAGGTAGAAATTTTATCCGGTCTGATGAAGGGATATGACCTGACCCCGCGGGTGATTACGCGCAAGGATATGCAGATGCTTTACCTTAAGGGTGCGGAGCAGATTGTGCAATTTCTCAGCCTGGTGGGTGCACATACCGCCTTGCTGAATTTCGAAAGTATGCGCATCTACAAGGATATCCGCAACAACGTCAACCGGTTGGTAAACTGTGATACAGCCAATCTGAACAAGTCGATTGAAGCTGCCGTGCGGCAGGTAGAAGCAATCCAGCTTGTTGCCACCCATCTGGGCCTGGAAAACTTGAGCCCGGCCCTGAGGGAAATTGCCCGGATGCGTTTGGAACACCCTGATGTAAGCTTGAAGGAACTGGGTGAGCTGATGGACCCGCCGCTGGGGAAGTCGGGGGTAAACCACCGTATGCGCCGCATCGAGCAGCTGGCAGAAAGGTACAGGGGAAAATAAATGCGGCGGTGGGTACCGGTAGGGCTTTCTTCCTGGCTGTGCCGGGAAACTGGTTGGTTCGCATTTCTTTGGTTTAGCTGGTGTTGGAAGTTTTTCAACTGCGCTTGGCGGAAGTATGGTGAGTCTCTGTTACCCTGGCTGGTGCTAGGCCTGCTGGCTTTGTACCGTTACGCCCGGGGTAATTGGCAGTTAATTAGAGTTAGGAGGTGAGTGGATGCGGCGGGTCCAGCGTTTTCCCGTCAAGGGGAAAAATTCGCTTCATTACTGGCCCCGGGTGGTGGGCCGGTGGAAAGCCGTAAAAAACTTTCTGGTGATACAGTTTAGCCGTTATTCACCTTCCATGCGCTTAAAAGCATGGCTGTTCCGGCATTTTTTGGGCATGGAAGTGGGACGGAATGTTTCGGTGGGTCTGATGGCCATGTTTGATATCTTTTTCCCCGAATTGATTTCCCTGGGAAATGAAGTCATTATCGGATACAACAGCACCATCTTGTGTCACGAATTTTTACGTGATGAGTACCGTCTGGGGCCGGTGATAGTGGAGGATGACGTGGTTATCGGTGCCAACAGCACCATTTTACCCGGAATAAGCGTGGGCCAGGGAGCGGTAGTGGCTGCCGGCTCACTGGTGGACAAGGATGTGCCCGCATATACCATGGTGGGCGGTGTGCCGGCACGGGTAATCAAAACCTTGCCGGGGAGGAAACGGGACAATGTGGTCCAAATTCATTGATATTTTGCGCCAGCCGGAACGGCGCCGCTTTATGCAGCTTATGCTGGCGATAAATATCCCCGGTTCTGTTTACGGGTACTACTGGTACCGGCTGCAGCTGGCAGCCAATCCGGTAACCGCCTGGCCGGTAATTCCCGACAGCCCGCGTTCCACTACTTTTTTTGCTGTTGCCATGATGCTACTGCTGCTGGGAAGAAGGGCAAACTGGTTTCAGGCGGTCGCCTATACCGCGGTGATCAAATACGGTACCTGGGCGGTAGTAATGATTGTCCAGGCCTGGCTACTGGGGGACCGCCAGAATTTTATCGACTGGATGCTGCTGGTTTCTCATGCGGGCATGGCTGTCCAGGGGTTTGTTTTTTTACGTCATTTACATATCGCTGCGGCGGCGGTAACGATTCCGGCACTGTGGATGATTTTCAATGATGTGATGGACTACGTTTTCATGTATCACCCATATCTTTTCAGTATTGAACAGACTTTTTTCGCCATGATTACCGCGGTTTTCTTGTCGCTGGCATTGACATTGCTGCTGGTGCGAGGGTGGCGGGCTGCCAAAGACTGACCCTAAATGCCAACATATCCCTGGTATGGATGCGCTGCGGCAGAATAAATATTACCAACGAGGTAAAGCAGGAAAAGGGTGATGCCGGGCAGAATATAATGAATTATAATGGGTACTATTTTTTTAAAGTCTTTCAGGGAGTGGCCAACATGCGCATGGGTTATGATTTAACCCTACAACAAACCCAAAAACTGGTGATGACACCCGAACTTCGACAGGCCATAACGATCCTGCAGTTTTCCACCTTGGAATTGGCAGAGTATTTAGAACAGGCGGTACTGGAAAATCCGGTGCTGGAGCTAAAGGATGAACCGCCCGAAGAAGCTACTGAGGAAAAAGAAGTGTCAGAAAAGTTTGACGTGGACTGGCAGGAGTATTTTCAGGATGGCAGTGATATTGGATACATTGCCAATGCCGGACGTTCCAGGAATGAATATGCTTATGACCAGTTTGTGACGCGGCCTCCCAAGCTTCACGACCACATGTATATGCAGCTTTACCTGGCGGTCAAGACTGAGCGGGAAAGAAAAATCGGCGAATTTCTGATCGGTAATATTGATGACAACGGCTATCTCCGTGCTGCGGTGGAGGAAATAGCGGAACAGTTGGGTGTCCCTGCGGTAGAGGTAGAACAGGTGCTGGAAATAATCCAGACTTTGGACCCCCCGGGTATCGGCGCGCGGGATTTGATGGAATGCCTGCTGCTGCAGCTGAACCAGCAAGAAGAGAGCAATCCCCTGGTGGAGAAGATTATCCGCTTCTACCTGGATGATTTGGCAGCGGGAAGAATCAGCCGCATTGCCCAGAAATTGAAAGTGGAATCCCGGGAGGTTCAACAGGCGGCGGACGTTATCAAGCGGTTGGACCCGAAACCGGGCCGGAAATTCAGCGACGGCAGCGATGTCAAATATATCGTTCCCGATGTGGCTGTGGAGCGGGTAGAAGGAGAATATATTGTCCTGGTAAACGATGTGAATATGCCCCGCCTGGGGATAAACCCGTTTTACCGGGCGATTTTAAAGAGCGGTACCGGTTTTGATGCGGGCGCCAGGGACTTCTTGGAAAGCAAGCTTAATGCGGCATCCTGGATTATCCGCAGTATTGAGCAGCGGCGTCTCACTCTCTACCGGGTGGTCAATACCATCGTTGATTTCCAGCGGGAATTCTTTGATAAAGGTGTCAAATATTTAAAACCCTTGAACCTGAAGCAGGTTGCCGATGTGTTGGGTATTCACGAGTCCACGGTGAGCCGCGCCACTGCCAACAAGTATGTCCAGACGCCCCTGGGTGTTTTCCCGCTGAAGTTTTTCTTTGCCAGCGGAGTGAACAATGCCGGTGGTTTGGGCACGTCATCGGAAAGTATTAAGAAGATGATTGAGGAAATATTACGGGAAGAAAATAAGAAAAAACCGCTTTCCGACCAGCGTCTGACCAGGCTGCTCAATCTAGAGGGTATCAACATTTCCCGCAGGACGGTGGCAAAATACCGCAACGAGATGGGTATTCCTTCGGCAAATAAGAGAAGACGTTACTGACCTCCCGGAAAACGGGAGTTTTTTTATTGTATGGTTGTATGGAATTTTTTTTTGCGCTACCAGATTTTTTTCCAGGATAAAGGAATTCTCAAGATTGTTGTTGAATACTAACCATGTTTTGACCAAAGGCGGGCAATTTGGGATAAATCGCTTCAGGTTTTGAAATACTATGCCTTGATGTAGGGGTGGCCAAAACCGGTCATAATTCCCTCCAAAGAAAAAGAATGTGAGGGATAATTTCCCCGGGAGACTTAAATATAAATTTACAAGGAGGAATTACATATGGCGGTAAAACTGGGTATTAACGGGTTTGGACGAATCGGCAGGCTTGTATTCCGTGCGGCGCTCAGCGATCCGGACGTTGAGGTGGTAGCGGTCAACGACCTGACTGATGCGGGGACTAACGCGCACTTATTGAAATTTGACTCGATACACGGTATTTTGGATGCCGATGTATCTGCCAGGGACGGGATGATGGTTGTCAACGGCCAGGAAGTAAAAGTGCTGTCTGAAAGAGAGCCAAGGAACCTGCCCTGGGGAGAACTGGGCGTGGACATCGTGGTGGAATCCACCGGCCTGTTTCGGGAAGGTCCCAAGGCAGCGGCGCATTTGGAGGGCGGTGCGAAAAAAGTAATTATTTCCGCACCGGCCAAGAATGAGGACCTTACCATTGTGCTGGGAGTAAACGAAGACAAGTATGACCCGGCCCGGCACAAGGTTATTTCCAACGCTTCCTGTACCACCAACTGCCTGGCACCGGTGGCCAAAGTATTAAATGACAAGTTTGGCATCAAGCGGGGATTAATGACCACCGTGCATTCCTATACCAATGACCAGCGTATTCTGGATATGGCCCATAAAGACCTGCGGCGGGCCCGGTCGGCAGCGGAATCAATCATTCCCACCACCACGGGCGCTGCCAAAGCCGTTGCCCTGGTACTGCCGGAACTGAAGGGCAAGCTGAACGGTTTTGCCATGCGCGTCCCCACGGCAAACGTATCCGTGGTTGACCTGGTGGCGGAACTGGAAACTGACGTGGATGTGGATACGGTGAACGGGGCATTAAGGGAAGCCGCAGAGGGTGCATTAAAAGGTATTTTGGATTACTGCGACCTGCCGTTGGTTTCCAAGGACTTTAACGGCAACCCGCATTCTTCCATTGTGGATGCCCCGTCCACCATGGTAATTGACCGGCGTATGGTAAAAGTGGTTTCCTGGTATGATAACGAGTGGGGCTACTCCAACCGGGTGGTGCAGGTGGCTGGCTATATCGCCCAAAAAGGTCTATAGGGGAAGGAATTAGGGGGAGGGGAGAATCCTCCCCCTAAAAAAATACTGCAATGAAGGTTTACTGAGTCTTTAAACATTTTTTTGGAGGGTACCTTATGAATAAACTGACCTTAAAGGACGTGGATGTCAGTGGCAAAAGGGTACTGGTGCGGGTGGATTTTAACGTCCCCATGGAAAACGGAGCGGTAACGGACGATACGCGTATCCGCGCCGCGCTGCCCACCATTGAATATTTACTGGAACATAACGCCAGGGTAATTCTGGTTACCCACCTGGGCAGGCCCAAGGGCCAGTATAAAGAGGAGTTAAAGCTGGACCCGGTGGCCCAACGATTGGCCAACTTATTGCAGAGGCAGGTCGGCAAGGCCGGCGCCGTGGTGGGTGAGGAGGTTGAACGGGCGGTGGCAGACTTGCGGCCCGGTGAAGTCCTCCTGCTGGAAAATGTACGTTTCGAACCGGGAGAGAAGGCCAACGACCCGGATTTTGCCAAACAATTGGCCGCACTGGCTGACATCTATGTCAATGATGCCTTTGGCACGGCCCACCGGGCCCATGCCTCCACCGCCGGGGTTGCTGAATATTTGCCTGCGGTGGCCGGGTTTTTAATGGAGAGGGAAATCAAGGTCATGGGCCGGGCTTTGAAAGCTCCCCAACCGCCGTTTACCGCTATCCTGGGCGGTGCCAAGGTCTCGGATAAAATCGGCGTGATAAGCAACCTCCTGGGCAAGGTGGACGCCTTGATTATCGGCGGCGGCATGGCCAACACCTTCCTCCGGGCCCGGGGATATGATATGGGTGCGTCTCTGGTGGAAGAGGATAAGCTGGACACGGCAAAAGAGATTATTGCCCGGGCGGCGGAAAAAGGAATAAAGTTACTGCTGCCCGAAGACCTGGTGGCAGCCAGGGAACTTTCACCCACCAGCGAGTATAAGACTGTCGACGTTGACCAGGTGCCCCGGGGGTGGAAGGCTGTGGACATCGGTGAAAAGACAGCCGCTGTCTACGCGGAACAGGTCAAGAACTCGAAAACCATTATCTGGAACGGGCCCATGGGTGTCTTTGAAATGGAACCCTTTGCCAGGGGGACCGAAGTGGTGGCCAGAGCCATGGCCCGGGTAGACGGCACCACCATTGTAGGCGGCGGCGATTCCGTGGCTGCGGTGGAAAAGGCCGGCGTTGCCGGCAAGCTCACCCATATTTCCACCGGCGGCGGCGCTTCGCTGGAATTCCTGGAAGGAAAAGAACTGCCGGGAATTGCGGTCTTGAACGAGAAGTGAGATTTATTTTCCGGGCCGGATCACCCGGAAATAATCTCACTTGGTTTTTCAGTATAAAGGGGGAATTTCTATGCGTAAGCCGATTATTGCGGGCAACTGGAAAATGCATAAAAATGCGGCGGCAGGCGCGACGCTGCTCGAGGAACTGAAGCAGTCGGTGGGGGATACCGGGGATGTGGAAGTGGTGGTCTGCCCGCCCTTTACCACCCTGGCCCGGGTAATTGAGGCAGCCAGGGGAAGCAATATCAAAGTGGGTGCCCAAAACATGCACTGGGAAGGAAGCGGTGCTTTTACCGGCGAGATATCACCCACCATGTTAACAGAGCTGGGCCTTGATTACGTGATTATCGGCCACTCGGAGCGGCGCCGGTATTTCAATGAAACGGATGAGACGGTAAATAAAAAGGTTAAGAGTGCTTATGCCCACGGTTTGAAACCAATAGTATGCGTCGGTGAGACTCTGGAACAGCGGGAAGCGGGTGCCACGGGACAGGTGGTGCGGCAGCAGGTCCAGGCGGGCCTGGCCGGCTTGTCGCCGGAACAGGCTGCGGCTTTGGTGGTGGCTTATGAACCTATTTGGGCCATCGGTACCGGCAAGACTGCTTCCAGCGCCGATGCGGAAAAGGTAATCGCCCGTATCCGCCGGGTACTGGCTGGCATGTACGGTGAGGATGCGGCGGCCAAGATGCGCATTCAGTACGGCGGCAGCGTCAAGCCCGATAATATAAAAGAGCTGATGGAGCAGCCCAACATTGACGGCGCCCTGGTGGGCGGCGCTTCCCTGAAAGCGGATTCATTTGCGGCAATTGTGAAATACCGGGGGTAAAATTTTCTTTTCGGGCATATTCCGGGCTGGTGGTACCATTAGCCCGGGTTACCGTCTATACGCTGACGTGTAACATCGAATAGGAGGATGAAGGTGGCCAAACCGTTAATGCTGATGATTTTGGACGGCTGGGGCATTAGCTCCAACCAAAAGGGAAATGCTTTGGCTGAGGCGTCCATACCGAATTTTAAGGTTTTATGGGATGAATTTCCCCATACTGCCCTGGAGGCTTCCGGGGAAGCGGTGGGATTACCCGCGGGACAGATGGGTAATTCCGAGGTGGGGCACCTTAATCTCGGTGCCGGCCGGGTTGTCTACCAGGAAATTACCCGGATAAACAAATCAATCAGAGAAGGAGATTTCTTTACCAATCCCGTTTTCCTGGAAATAATGACGGGCGTCAAGAAGCGGGGCCGCGCTCTGCACCTGATGGGGCTGCTGTCCGACGGCGGGGTGCACAGCCATATTGAACACCTGTATGCCCTGCTAGAGCTTGCCAAAAGGCAGGGCCTGGAAAAGGTATACGTACACGCCTTTTTGGACGGCCGCGATGTTCCCCCGGCCAACGCCAGGGAATATTTTGAAGCATTACAGCAAAAGTTCGGGGAATTAAACCTCGGCCAGGTAGCCACGGTGATGGGCCGCTACTACGCCATGGACCGGGA
Source organism: uncultured Thermoanaerobacteraceae bacterium (assembly GCA_964529795.1). GTDB lineage: Bacteria > Bacillota > JADQBR01 > JADQBR01 > JADQBR01 > CAZGXM01. The sequence continues at coordinate 11,570 of CAZGXM010000053.1, read as the reverse complement.
CGGACGCTGGGAGCGTACGGCCAAAGCCTTTAAGGCCATGGTATTGGGAGAGGGTTTGAAAGCCACGTTTCCCAAGGCCGCAGTGGAGCGCTCCTATGACCGCCGGGTGACCGACGAGTTTGTGGAACCCACCGTAATTGTGGATGACAGGGGAAACACGGTGGGACGTGTGGCTGAGGGTGACGGTGTGATATTTTTCAATTTCCGGGCGGACCGGGCCCGGCAGATTACTCGGGCTTTTGTGGGTGAAGAATTTCAACGATTTACCAGGCCGCAGGGATACCGGCCAGTGCCTTTTGCCTGTATGACCCAATACGATATCACCATTGACGCCCCGGTTGCCTTCCCGCCCCAGGACCTGGTGAATACCCTGGGGGAACTGCTGGCGGAGAAGGGCATGAAGCAGCTGCGTATTGCGGAAACGGAAAAGTACGCTCATGTAACATTCTTTTTCAACGGCGGTGTGGAGGAACCCAACCCGGGTGAGGACAGGATTTTGATACCGTCGCCCAAAGTGGCCACATACAACCTGAAGCCGGAAATGAGTGCCTATGAAGTGACGGGCGAGGTGCTGGAAAAAATCAATACGGGTGAGTACGACGTGATCGTGCTGAACTTTGCCAACCCCGATATGGTAGGCCACACCGGGATAAAGGAGGCGGCGGTCAAGGCTGTGGAAGCGGTGGACGGGTGCATCGGGCGTATTTACCGGGCTATGAAAGAAAGAGGAGCGCCGCTGTTGATAACCGCCGACCACGGCAATGTGGAAAAGATGGTAGACCTGGAAACCGGTGAACCGCATACCGCTCATACAAATGATTTAGTACCCTTTGTCGTGGTTGCCGAGGACTTGAAAGGCAGCCACCTGGCGGAAAAGGGTGCCCTGCAAGATGTGGCACCGACAATACTCCAACTCCTGGGCATTGACATACCGCCGGAAATGACCGGCACCAGCCTGATCAGGCGAGGTACGAAGTGAGAGGTACGAAGTGAGAGGTGCGAAGTGAGAGGTGCGATGTGAGAAAAGATGACCCCAAAGACATGACCCGGGCTCGAACATCGAACATCGAACATCGAATATCGAATACGGGGAGGTAAGGGTATGACTATTATCAATGACGTTTTGGCAAGGGAGATACTGGACTCCCGGGGCAACCCCACAGTAGAAGTGGAAATTCTCCTGGAAAGCGGTGCAGTTGGACGCGCTGCCGTACCTTCCGGGGCTTCCACCGGTGCCTACGAGGCAGTGGAACTGCGGGACAACGATGAAAGCCGCTACCTGGGCAAGGGAGTGCTGGAGGCGGTCAGTAACGTGAATAACGGCATTGCACCGGAAATTACCGGCATGGATGCCACCGACCAGCTGGGTATCGACCAGCTGCTGCTGGAATTGGACGGTACGGAAAACAAGTCGAAGCTGGGTGCCAACGCCCTTTTGGGTGTGTCGCTGGCAGCGGCCAAAGCTGCGGCCAATGCACTGGGATTACCGCTTTACCAATACCTGGGCGGGGTAAATGCCAAGGAAATGCCGGTACCCATGATGAACATCTTGAACGGCGGCAAACATGCGGATAACAACGTGGATATTCAGGAATTCATGGTGATGCCGGTGGGTGCCGTGAGTTTCCGGGAAGGCCTGCGTATGGGTGCGGAAGTATTCCATAATTTAAAGAAAGTGCTGAAAGACAAGGGTCTCAATACCGCTGTCGGTGATGAAGGCGGTTTTGCTCCCAATCTCAAGTCCAACGAAGAAGCCCTGGCAGTAATCGTAGCGGCCATTGAAAGAGCCGGTTACAAGCCCGGGGAAGATGTGATGCTGGCCCTGGATGTGGCCGCAACTGAACTGTTTAGGGACGGTAAATACGAGTTCGCCGGGCAGGGAGAAACTTTTACCGCGGACCGGTTGATTGAATTTTACGGGCAGCTGGTGGAAAAGTATCCTATTATCTCCATTGAAGACGGTTTATCCGAGGATGACTGGGAAGGATGGCAGCAGTTTACCGCCAAACTGGGGGAAAAGATACAGCTTGTCGGTGACGACCTGTTTGTCACCAATATTGCCAAGCTGGCCAGGGGAATAGAGCTGGGTGTGGCCAATTCCATTTTGATTAAAGTAAATCAAATCGGTACCCTGACGGAAACCCTGGATGCCATTGAAATGGCCAAGCGAGCGGGGTACACGGTGGTTATTTCCCATCGTTCCGGGGAAACCGAGGACGTGAGCATTGCGGATATCGCCGTGGCCGCCAACGCGGGACAGATCAAGACCGGTGCTCCTTCCCGGACTGACCGCGTTGCCAAGTACAACCAACTGCTGCGTATTGAAGAGGATTTAAATCACCTGTTCAAATACAGGGGCAAAGCGGTTTTCTACAACCTCGGCTAGGCTCGCGGGGAATTTATTTGCCATTTGGCAGGAAATTGGAATATTAGATAGAATTATTGAATAGTTTTAATTTTATGAAACATTGAATTATTGAAGGGGGGGTTAGGGCCAGAAACAGGTGTCACCGGCGGCGCAAGGTACTTGTTGTCATGTAGCAACTGATGTGCTAGAATGTATGTGTTATTCCCGTTGAGGAGGTGGCAGGTGATGAAGATTGTATTGATAGTGCTGCAAGTACTGGTTTCTTTGGGTTTGATTGCTACGGTACTGCTGCAGTCCGGGAAAAGCGCCGGTATTTCCGGAGCCATTGCCGGTGGTGCGCAGACATTTTTCGGTAAGAAAAAGGGGTTGGATGAACTTCTTAATAAGATTTCCATTGGACTGGCAGCTGCTTTTATTGTCTTGACACTATTGTTATCCATCGTATAACCCTCATTGTGTAAGGAGGTAGAAAGGTTAATGTCTAATTTGCTGTACATTGCTCCTGTTACCGGGGTTATTGCCCTTATTTTCGCTTTTTACTTGACATCAAGGATCAATAAAGTTGCGCCCGGCAACAAAACAATGGTGGAAATAGCCGACGCCATTCATGAAGGGGCGCTTGCTTTCTTAAAGAGAGAGTATATGGTATTGATTTGGTTTGTTGCCGCTTTGGCAGCGGTAATCATTATTGCCGGGATACTGACTCCCGGTGCTGACAGCATGCAGCCCACCACGGCAATTGCCTTTATCCTGGGCGCAACCAGTTCGGTGACTGCAGGCTGGATCGGTATGAACGTGGCTACCAGGGCCAATGTGCGTACTACCAATGCAGCCCAGGAAAGCGCAAACAAGGCCCTGGGTGTTGCTTTTTCCGGCGGTGCCGTGATGGGTATGTCCGTGGTCGGTCTGGGACTGCTAGGCTTGGGAATTGTGAACATAATATTTGACAACCCCCAGGTAATTAATGGTTTTGCCCTGGGTGCCAGCTCCATTGCCCTCTTTGGCCGTGTGGGCGGCGGTATCTATACCAAGGCTGCCGACGTGGGTGCCGACCTGGTTGGTAAGGTTGAAGCGGGAATCCCTGAGGACGACCCGCGTAACCCGGCGGTCATTGCGGACAACGTGGGTGACAACGTGGGCGACGTTGCCGGTATGGGTGCCGACTTATTTGAATCCTATGTTGGTTCCATTATTGCCGGTATCGCCCTGGGTGCCACCATGGATAACACCAATGCCACCATCCTGCCCTTGATGATTGCCGCTGCGGGCATTATTTCCTCCATTATCGGCACCTTCTTTGTCCGTACCGGTGAAGGGGCCAACGCCCAGAGCGCCTTGAACATGGGCACACTGGTTTCCAGTATTTTAGCCATCGCGGCTACTTACTTCCTGGCCACATCCTTGCTGCCGGACCTGGGCATGGGTGTCTTCGGCGCCACCGTGGCCGGTTTGCTGGCCGGTGTCCTGATCGGTAAGATTACCGAGTACTATACTGCCGAGCGTTACAACCCGGTAAAAGAAATTGCCAAGGCTTCCCAGACAGGTACGGCGACAAACATCATTGCCGGCATCAGTATTGGTATGATCAGTACCGCACTGCCTATTCTGGTGATTGTGGTGGCAATTCTTTTGGCTTTCAAATTTGCCGGTCTGTACGGTATTGCTTTGGCAGCGGTAGGGATGCTGTCCACCACCGGGATGACCGTTGCGGTGGATGCTTACGGTCCTATTGCGGATAATGCCGGCGGTATTGCCGAGATGGCCGGCTTGGACCCGAAAGTAAGGAAAATTACCGATGCCCTGGACGCTGTGGGTAATACCACTGCCGCCATCGGCAAGGGCTTTGCCATTGGTTCTGCTGCACTGACTGCACTGGCGCTGTTTTCCGCCTACACCAAGGCGGCAAATGTCCAGTCAATTGATATTACTTCGCCCAACGTAGTTGCCGGGCTGTTCCTGGGCGGGATGCTGCCCTTCCTGTTCTCCGCCCTGACCATGCAGGCGGTTGGACGGGCTGCTTTCGATATGATTGAGGAAGTACGCCGCCAGTTCAAGTCCATCCCCGGACTGATGGAAGGAAAGGCCAAGCCTGACTATGCAAACTGCGTGCGTATCAGTACCGGCGCGGCTTTGAGAGAAATGGTCATCCCGGGCCTGTTGGCAGTAGTGGTACCCATTGGGGTGGGCTTGATTCCCGGTTTGGGCAAGGAGGCGCTGGGCGGCCTGCTGGCAGGGGCGCTGGTTTCCGGATTTCTCCTGGCTGTGATGATGGCCAATGCCGGCGGCGCCTGGGACAATGCCAAGAAGTATATTGAAACCGGGCAGTACGGCGGCAAAGGTTCCGAAGCCCATGCTGCCGCAGTGAACGGGGATACAGTGGGAGACCCCTTTAAAGACACTTCCGGTCCGTCAATTAACATCCTGATCAAGTTGATGACCATTGTATCGCTGGTATTTGCCCCGTTATTCATGTAATTTCAGGGTTGGGAGAGGAGTGTTGGGCTTGGGTCCGGCACTCCTTTTCTTTACAGGTCAGGTGGTGGCAATGTGGAAAAAAGCCTGGCAATGAATAAAGCATTCCGGTTTGACCGCGGCAGGGCGGCCTGTCTTTTGCTTCACGGTTTTGCCAGTACCCCGTCAGAAGTAAGGTGGTTGGGTGAACAGCTTTACCGGCGCGGTTATACTGTGAGAGGAGTACTGCTGGCCGGCCACGGCACTGCTCCGGAGGACCTGGCCCAAACACGTTGGCCGGACTGGTACCGCTCGGCGGAAAAGGCTTTTCTGGAGCTAAAGGAAAATCATCAAGTTGTGTTTGTTGCCGGTGTTTCCATGGGTGGCCTGCTGGCTTTGATGTTGGCAGCGCGGTATCCCGGCAGTGTGGCTGCCGTTGTCACGGCAGGCACACCGGGTGGACGGCGGTTTTTCCGCGATTGGCGCATTCACCTGGTGCCGGTGCTTAAATATTTTCTCCGCTTCCAGCGGCGAAACGTGCCCGAAGATATCAAAAGGCTGCACGAAAAAATGGGCCGGGTCTATTATGCCAAACGCCCGCTGGCAGCCGTACACAGCCTGTTGAAACTGGTGAGCAGAGTGGAAAAACTGCTTCCCGGGGTGCGGTGCCCCGTATTGATAATGCATTCCCGTACCGATGATGTAATCCGTTGGCAGAGTGCGGTATCTATTCAGCGGCATTTGCCCGGTACAGGCCGGGTAAGTTATGTGGAACAATCCACACACATTATTACCATGGATAAGGAACGGGATGTGGTACTGGAACGTATTGATGAGTTTTTCAGGCAAATAATGGGAAAAGAAGGTGTTCAATTTTGAGCTTGAAGGACGATGGTTATTGTTTTGCTTGCGGGGAGAATAACCTCAGGGGTTTGCGCCTCAAGTTCTCCCGGCAGGGAGAGAAATTTGTTACCAGGTTTACCCCGGAAAAGTCTCAGCAGGGATACACCGGCATTGTGCATGGTGGTATTACTGCTGCAGTTTTGGACGAAGTCATGGGAAAAAGCCTGGTGGATTTGGATATTCCCGTTGTCACGGCGGAACTGAAAGTGCGCTACAAAAAACCGCTCAAGGTGGGGCGGGAGTATATATTTTCCGGCTGGATCAAGCAGCGAAAGAGCCGAATGATATATATGGCGGCCCGTGCCGAAGCCACTGACGGCACGGTGATGGCAGAAGGTGAGGCAAGAATGGTAATCGTGAGGGGGGAAGATAACAATGATGAGTAGGGAAGAGGCTTATCAACTGTTAAAAAGGCACCTGAAAAACAAGAACCTGTTTAAACACTGCCTGGCAGTGGAAGCGGTGATGCACCGTCTGGCGGAACATTTTAACGAGGGCACCCGGCTGTGGTCCCTGGCAGGGCTGCTGCATGACATTGATTACGAGCGGACCAAGGACGACCCGGAAAAACACAGCGTTGTGGGAGCGGAAATGTTAACCGGAGAGGGTTTTCCGGAGGAACTGGTCTACGCGGTCAAGGTACATAATGACCATCACGGTTTGCCCAGAAATAGCAAACTGGACAAGGCCCTCTATGCCACGGACCCGTTAACCGGCCTGATTGTGGCGGCAGCGCTGATCAGACCGGCAAAGAAACTGGATATTGTGGATGTGGACTTTTTAATGAACCGCTACAATGAAAAATCTTTTGCCCGGGGCGCGCGGAGAGATGTTATTGCCTCCTGTGAGGAAATGGGATTGAGCCTGGAAGAATTTATGGGACTGGGCTTGGAGGCCATGCAGGGTATAGCTGCTGAACTGGGCCTGTAGCTCATCATTCGGCAATGTTTCGGGTATAATTTATGGTAGTATTATAATGCAAAGGTAAAGGTGAAGTTTTATAATGAACAAACAGGAAATCATGGAATTTATGCGGGAAAAAACATATAAGCCGCTTACTGCCGAGGAACTGGTAGCAGCATTGAATGTGGAGGATACCGGTGAAATAGAACAGCTTTTGGCACTGCTACGGGATATGGAACGGCGGGGTGAAGTGATTCTTACCCGCAAAAACAAGTACGGCGTGCCGGAAAAAATGGGTTTGGTGGTGGGGCGGCTGCAGGGACATGCCAAAGGCTTCGGTTTTGTACTTCCGGACCGATTTGGCGAGGCCGATATCTATATCAGCGCGGAAAACATGAATGGTGCCATGCACAATGACCGGGTGGTGGCCCGGCGGCATACCAGGCGCCCCGGCGGCAAACCCGAGGGAGAAATTATCCGGATCCTGGAGCGGGCCAACCAGCAGGTAGTGGGCACTTTTGAGCGCAGCCGGAATTTTGGCTTTGTGGTTCCCGATGACCAGCGTATCAAGCAGGATATCTATATTCCCGAGGGAGAAACCATGGATGCCGCTACAAAAGACAAAGTGGTGGTATCCATTACCCAGTGGCCCAAAGCCGGCCGCAATCCCGAAGGCCGGGTGATTGAGGTGCTGGGAAAAGAGGACGAACCGGGTATTGACGTCCTTTCCGTTGTACGCAAGCACCAGCTGCCGGAAAAATTCCCCGGGAAAGTGCTTACCGAGGCGGCACGGGTGGCGAAAATAACTGGTGAGGACTACCGGGGCCGGAAGGATTTGCGGCAGTGGAAGACCGTCACCATCGACGGCGAGGATGCCAAGGACCTGGACGATGCGGTGACCATAGAAAAACAGGGTAAAAACTATCTACTGGGTGTGCATATTGCCGACGTGAGTCACTACGTCAGGGAAGGCAGCGATTTGGACGAAGAAGCGTACAACCGTGCCACCAGCGTCTACCTGGTGGACAGGGTGATCCCCATGCTGCCGCCCCCGTTGTCCAATGATATCTGCAGCCTCAATGCCGGGGTGGACCGGCTGGCCATGTCCGTCATCATGGAAGTTGCCCCTGACGGCAATGTCAAGGACTATGAAATAACGCCGTCGGTTATTAATGTTGACCACCGCATGACTTATACCGCGGTGCGAAAGATTTTGGAAGAAAAAGATGAAGTGCTGATGGGCAAATACCGGGATTTTGTCCCCGAGTTTGAACTGATGGCTCAGTTATGCCGCATTCTCAGAAGGAAACGGCTGAAGCGGGGGGCGATTGACTTTGAGTTTCCCGAGAGCAAGGTAGTCCTCGATGGACAGGGCAGGCCGCTGGAAATCAAGAAATTACAGCGTTCCATTGCGGAAAGGCTGATTGAGGAATTTATGATTTTGGCCAATGAGACAGTGGCTGAGCACATGTACTGGCTGGAGGCGCCCTTTGTCTACCGGGTGCACGAGCAGCCCGATGCCGAAGATTTTCAGGAATTAAACGAATTTCTCCACCGGCTCGGTTATCATATCGCCTGCGGTGCGGATAACCTGCACCCCCGGGCGTTCCAGGAAGTGTTGGAGAACATTCACGGAAAGCCGGAAGAGCGGGTAATCAGCACGGTCATGCTGCGCTCCATGAAACACGCCCGCTATGCCGCCACGTGCCTGGGGCATTTTGGCCTGGCTTCCAAGTATTACAGCCATTTCACTTCGCCAATTCGCCGCTACCCGGATTTGGTAATTCACCGTATTATCCGCGAGTACCCGAAAAAGAATAAGCCGGGCAAGGACCGCCTGGACCGGCTGCAGGAGTTTGTGGCGGCTGCCGCCGACCAGTCATCCATCCGGGAAAAGGTGGCCGAGGAAGCGGAACGGGAGTCGGTGGATATGAAGAAAGTGGAGTATATGCAGCGCCACCTGGGCGAAGTGTTTCCCGGTTTTATCAGCAGCGTCCTGCCCTTTGGCCTGTTTGTGGAACTGGAGAATACCGTGGAGGGTCTGGTACACGTCTCCACGTTAACTGACGACTATTACGAGTACCTGGAAGACCGCCTGGCTTTTATCGGCCAGCATACCAACAAAATATTGAAAATTGGCGACCCGGTCAAGGTTCAGGTGGTAAAAGTGAACGTGGCCGCGAGAGAAATTGACTTTGAACTGGTGGAGGAGTAGGAAAATATTGGTTACTTGACTGGAAGTTTACTTGTGTTATAATTGTAATGCACTAACAAATTTTTCCCCTTGTCCGAGCAAAGGGCCAAGGGCCTTTTTGTCGGGGTGGCTTTTATGCCGGAAAGAAAAATTATTACGGAAAATAGAAAAGCAAGGCATGATTACCATGTAGTCGAGACCTATGAAGCAGGTATTGCTTTGACCGGCACGGAAGTGAAATCCCTGCGGGTGGGCAAGGCAAACTTGCGGGACAGTTTTGCCCGCATTGAAAACGGTGAGGTAATACTCTACGACATGCATATCAGCCCCTATGAACAGGGAAACCGGTATAACCATGACCCGAAAAGAGAGCGCAAACTGTTGCTGCACAAGTCGGAAATCCGGCGGCTTATCGGCAAAACCAAAGAAACAGGGATGGCTTTGATCCCCTTGAAAGCATATTTTAACGAGTGGGGCCTGGCCAAAATCGAATTGGCTCTGGCCAAGGGTAAAAAACTGTATGACAAGCGCCAGGATATTGCCAGGCGTGATGCCAACCGGGAAATTCAGCGGGCCCTGCGGGAACGGCAGAAGATGTGAGTGTGTTGGCTTTATGCATGTGTTATAATAATAGTGTAACAATTTAATAATGTTGCTTTTACTCGTGGGGGCGAATTGGCTTCGACGGGGGAAGTATAGGCATAAGCGGCCAGGCGAGATTCCATCGGCTCGTTAAACGGTGGGCTTTTAAACTAACTGGCGAAGATAATCTCGCTTTAGCTGCGTAATTAACGCAGCCATCCGCCCGGTTCTTGCCCGTGGGACCGGTTACCGGGTGTCAAACTGACGGGCTACTCTGAGTACCGTACCTGCTGGGCTCAGGGGAAATTCAAAGCAGGTTGGCTTTAAGAAAATCCTGTCTCCGGGAGTTTCTCAAGGCGAATCTGAAAACGGGGACTATCCTGGTAGAAGCTTATGTGGATGCTCTTTCGGACGTGGGTTCAAATCCCACCGCCTCCACCATTCAAATCCACAAAAAACGGCTTCCATGTATCTTGAAGCATAAGCTTGCCGGTCCGGCAAACTTATGCTTTATTTCATTTCCTTTGTTTTTGAAAGAAAGTTTTCGATAAAGTAATTTGGCACGGTATATTCGGGAGAAGCCATGCCAATACAAAAAATTGCAAAAGTTTGATTATATTTTAGCAGGGATTTAACCGCTGATAGCGAAATAAGCAGTGAACATAATTTCAAGCATATGAACAAAATTTCACCAAGGAGTGGTGACATGAGTATACACCAACTGGTGAGGATAGCCTGTATAAACAGCATCGAGCTATTACCTGAAGTGGTCATAGATGGGAAGACTGGCAAAAGGGAGGATTGGCATGACTAGACAGATTACTGGACAGGAACTGGCGCAACTTATTGACCACACACTGTTAAAAGCAGAGGCAACGGAAGCAGCAGTAAAACAGCTGTGCCGGGAGGCACGGGAATACGGTTTTGCTTCTGTCTGTGTAAACCCATGGTATGTGGCGCTGGCCGGGGAAGAACTGGCCGGCAGCCCGGTCAAGGTGTGCACGGTAATCGGCTTTCCTTTGGGGGCCAACAATGTACAGACCAAGGTTTTTGAGGCATGTACCGCTGTAAGAGAAGGCGCTGGCGAAGTGGATATGGTCATCAACATCGGTGCCTTGAAAAGCGGTAACAAGGCACTGGTGGAACGGGAGATCAGGGAAGTTGTTGCGGAAACGGCCAAGATAGACACGGTGACAATTGTCAAGGTGATTATCGAAACCTGTTATCTGACGGAGGAAGAAAAAGTAAGCGCCTGCCAGTTAGCCAAGGCCGCCGGGGCCCATTTTGTCAAGACCAGCACTGGTTTTGGCACTGGCGGTGCTACCGTGGAAGACGTGCGCCTGATGCGTGAGACCGTTGGCCCCCACATGGGTGTCAAGGCCTCCGGTGGCATCCGCTCTTATGCAGACTTAGTAGCCATGGTGGAAGCTGGCGCTAACCGTATTGGCGCCAGTGCCGGCGTTAAAATAATGACTGAGGCAAAACGTTAAGACCTCCTTATACTTATAAACTTGGCCCCCATCCCTCGCCGGGATTGGGGGACTTTGTTTGCCTGGTAAACTGTGCAATTGCTTTTTTAACCCTCATATTCCGCACAATCATTTAGAGGTTTACAATAGTTAATATCTTCCAGCAAATGTTAGCCGCCACTCCAGGCAAAGCAGCTTTCCGATAGTCCTAGTACACGCTGGCTTTAATACCTAATCAGAAAGCAGCAACCTAAACTTTTAACAGCTTTCCTTCATATGTCCAGCGAAACGGTTTGGCCAAATGCTTATTGTAATACTCAATAAATTCAGCAATCCGTTTTTCCAATGCTTCGACGGAGCCGAAGCTGGAACATTTGTTTAACAAGCGGCGCACCAAAATGCTGAACCAACATTCACTTTGATTTGACCAGGAAGAATGCTTCGGCGTGTATACAATGCGAATCCGGTATGCGGGGTCCGTCAGAAATGCTTTCCGCGCTTCCATGGGTGCCAACACACCAGCCTTACCTTTCTTGCCTAAAGTTTCGGGATCAATGCCGCACTGCGCGGTGACAAAGAGAACAAGCTGCTCTGATTTATGCGTGGTTAACCGGTCCACAACGAATATAAATCGAGCTTGCGGGTCGGTGGCGACCACATTGCGAATATGAGTAACCAAATCCTCTTCTTCATCAGTAAA
>CAZGXM010000052.1:0-19818 GCA_964529795.1 uncultured Thermoanaerobacteraceae bacterium | reverse complement strand
GAGATCCCTGGCGGCCCGCTGGACTTCCTCCAGCGCTTTCTGTGCCTCATAGGCCTCCGGGGGCCAGTTTGGAGGATTTAGCGTCTGTTTTGACAGAAAAGGTCAAAGCTGCTGCAACAGCTTCGGTAGTGAAAGCGGCCGGTCCGGCAAAACAGGATGCGGTTACTGAAAAAGTTTACTCTAAAACCGGCCCTTTTTCAATAGTGGTAATAGGCACTTCCACAGGCGGCCCGTCGGCGCTGCAGCAAGTTTTGCCCAAGCTGCCCCGGGAGTTCCCGTTGCCTGTAATAGTGGTGCAGCATATGCCCGAGGGATTCACCCGCCCGCTGGCCCAGCGATTGGATAACAACAGCGCACTGGCGGTAAAGGAAGCGGAAGCTGGGGATACGGTCGCTGCCGGGACGATTTTCATTGCTCCCGCGGGCAAACAATTGCTTGTGGAGAAGAAAAACGGCACAGTGAAAGTTTTGTTGAAAGAAAAGGTGGATTACGAGACGTTGTTCAAGCCGTCAGTTGATGTAACCATGATGTCTGCCGCCGAGGTGTACGCACAAGGTACTCTCGGTGTTATTCTTACCGGTATGGGCAGTGACGGGACGGAAGGTGCAAAAGTGGTCAAGGAAAAACGGGGCGTGGTGATAGCCCAAGATGAGGAAACTTGTGTGGTTTACGGTATGCCTCGCTCCGCGGTAAAGGCGGGCGCGGTAAATGCTGTTTTGCCTTTGGATAAAATTGCCGGGGAAATTCTCCGCTTAACTTGAAAATATGGCTAAAGTTTTGTGGTTTTCCGCCGATAAGAAATATAGAAGCATTCAGGCGGGGTGAAGACATGAAAATTAATGAACAACTGCAATCAAAGCTGGTTAAAATTTACCAGCAGCAAAAAAAGGAGACGGACAGGGCCCGGAAAAGGGTCCAGCCAGCCGGTACCGACCGGGTGGAAATATCCGAGGCGGCCAAAGATCTGCAAAGATTGGTGGATGAGACTGTATCCCTGCCGGAAATTCGTCTTGACAGGGTGAGGGGACTGAAAGACCGGATCCAGACAGGCGCCTACCAGGTGCCGGCGGAAAAATTGGCGGCGAAAATGGTGGAGAATTTCACTTTGCACAGAAAGGGTGATTCTTGATGGAACAAACCTTTCAACAACTGATGGAAATATTAAAAAATGAGCGGGATGTTATTGAAGAACTTGTACTGCTTGCCCGGCAACAGACGGAAGTATTGAAGGAAAATGATGTCGAAGGCCTGTTTAAAGTAGTCGGCAAGCAGGAACAGGCTGGCAGTAAATTGGCCGAGATAGAAAAAGAGCGGCTTGTTTTAGAAAAAAGACTGGCTGAGCAGTTTTCTTTTGATACAAAAGAAGTAAGTTTAAATGATTTAATCAAAGCTGCCGGAACCGGTGTTCCCAACGGGATAAGGTCTTTGGCAGAGGCCCTGAAAAACCGTTGTCAACAACTGCAGCTGCTCAATGAAACCAATAAACTGCTTGTCAAACAATCCCTGAGTTATATCAATAAAATGCTGTCTGCACTGCTGCCACAGCAGGAGAGCACATACAAAAACAGCGGTGTCGTTAAACATACGGCCACCGTCGCTTCCACGCTTGACCAAACTGTTTAGGCGGTGACAAAATGAGCTCTTCCTTTTTTGGACTGCATATTGCCCTCAAGGGTTTACAGGCCCAGCAAAAAGGAATGGAAGTAACCGGCCATAACATTGCCAATGCCAATTCCAAGGGTTATTCCCGGCAGCAGGCGGTGCTTGTGCCCGGTGATTCCATTGAAGTAAGCGGTTTGCGTTTGGGGACCGGTGTGGACGTTGCCACAGTCCGGCGGATGCGGGACGACTTTTTGGATGCCCAGACCCGCTCCACCGGTACTCAATTGGGGTACTGGGAGGCCAAGCAGGACATGCTCCGGCAGGTGGAAGTGGTCTACATGGAGCCGTCGGCAAACGGCCTGAGCAACTTGATGACCCGGTTCTGGGACAGCTGGCAGGAGTTGAGCAAGAACCCGGAGAGTTCCGCCGTACGGGTGAGCCTGGTGCAGAATGCCACAGCGCTGGCCGGCGGCATTAACAAGGTTCATGCCGACCTTGTCAGTGTAATTGAAGACATTGATGCTTCCCTGGAAATGACGGTTACTGATATTAACACAAAAACCAGTCAGATTGCCCAGCTAAATGAGCAAATACGCAGCAGTCAATCAGCACAGCAGGCCCCCAATGACCTGCTGGATAAACGTACTTTGTTGATCAATGAGTTATCCGAGATGGTGGATATTCAAGTGCAGGTAACGGAAAATGGCATGGTGGACATTTACGTGGGCGGAAGAGCGCTGGTATCCGGAATTAATTTTCAAAAACTCGCAGTGGATAAGACCGGCACCGGTATGGAAATCAAATGGGACGGCGCACCCACACAGACCTTTACGGCCAGCGGTGGCAAGCTGAAGGGTTTGCTGGATGTCCGCACGGAGATAAAGGACAGCTATCTGGCAAATCTTGACACTTTGGCGGAGACATTGATTACCGCAGTGAACAATTTACATCAAGCAGGGTATGACTTGACGAGCGACGTGGACAATACCGGGAACGACTTTTTTGAACCGCTTCCCAGTCCGGTCCCAAGTGATTATTCCGCAGCGGCAAGCATCAAGGTTTCCGGCAAGATTGCCGGCAATCCAAGCAAAATTGCCGCCGCTTCATCGGCGGACAGCCCCGGTGACGGCAGTGTAGCCCTGGATATTGCCCAGTTAAAACAGGCCGCTGTCCTTTCCGGCGGCACCGCAACTTTTGATGATTTTTATACCGACAGCATTTCCAGGCTGGGCGTCAATACCCGGGAAGCAAACCGGATGGTGGAAAACATCGATGCCATGAAACAACAAATTGAACGGCGGCAGGAGGCTGTGGCCGGGGTGTCGCTGGATGAAGAGATGACCAACCTGATGCAGTATCAACATGCCTTTGCCGCTGCAGCCAGGGTGATTTCCACCATTGATGAAATGTTGGAAGTACTTATTAACCGCATGGGTTAAAGGAGAGATTCCTAAATGCGCATCACCAGCAAAATGATGAAAATGACTGCCGTAAACAGCCTGAACACGAATCTGGAGCGGCTGTATGAACTGCAGGAGAAACTGACATCAGGCAAAAATATTTCCCGGCCTTCCGATGACCCCATCCTGGCTACCCGCTCCATGAACCTGCAAAATGCCCTCGGGGAAATTAAACAGTATACCAAGAATGTGGAGGACAACATCTCCTGGCTCAATATTACCGATTCTGCTCTGGCCAATGTTTCCAACATTCTCCACCGTGCCAAAGAACTGGCCGTGCAGGGTGCCAGCGAAACCCTGCCGGAAGCATCACGCCAGGCCATTGCCGTGGAGGTCGACCAGTTGATTGACCACGTCATTTCCATCGGCAATGCTTCTTACGGCGGGCGTTACCTTTTTGCCGGTTTCAAGACCAAGGGGGCCGAGCCCTTTGGCCGGGCGGGGGACACTGTGCTTTATAACGGTGATAGCGGTAAAATCAAGCGGGAAATCTCACCGGGTGTGGAAGTATCGGTGAATGTTACCGGGCAGGAGGCCCTGGTGGACAGTGGGGTATTTGACGCCTTGATTGACCTGAAAAATTTCCTTGAGAATGGCGACGGCGATAGGATTTCTTCCGAAACCATCGGCAAGATAGACCAGGCCCTGGACGAGGTTATCACCCTTCGTTCCGGGGTGGGGGCCAAGTCCCGGCGTATGGAACTGGCCAAGAACAGGCTGGCCGAGGGAGAACTGAATTTCAAAACCCTCCTGTCTCAATTCCAGGATATTGACGTGGCGGAAGTGGTAATGCAGCTAAAGATGCAGGAAAATGTCTATCAAACGGCACTGGCAGCCATAGCCAGGACCATTCAACCCAGTTTGCTTAACTTTTTAAGGTGATGCAGGTGATTGAAAATGGAAATAAAAACAAAGATATTTGGGAAATTAAATATCAGTGAGGAACAGGTCATCAAGTTCTCTAACGGGTTGCTGGGGTTTGAAGATTACCGGGATTTCGTATTTCTGAAGCTGCCTCAAAGCGAAAAAATGTATTGGCTGCAATCTGTACGCGAGCCGGCTTTGGGTTTTCTTGCCGTAGACCCGTTTTCTTTTTTTACGGGTTATTCCGTCAACCTGACGCAGGCAGTACGGGAGGAGTTGGCCATTAAAAAGGCCCGGGAAGTGAATATCTACTGCCTGGTGACACTTCCTGCGGACAGGAAGTCAAGCATCACCGTTAACTTGAAGGGTCCGCTGGTGATAAATACCGCCAACAACAGGGGGAAGCAGTTGGTATTGGACGATGAACGGTATTCCACAAGACAGCCCCTGGCGCTGGCACGTTTGAAACAATTTAAATCGGGCTAGCGGTCAGTTTGCAAGTACTGCCAATATTACCCCCGATTGATTACTTTTGGACAGGGAGATTCAGCATGCTGGTTTTGACTAGAAAACCCGAACAAAGTATTAATATTGGTGACAATATCAAGGTGACGGTACTTGGGGTTGACGGTGATACGGTAAAGATTGGGATTGAAGCCCCAAAAGAGCTGACAATCCTCCGGGAGGAAATCTGCCGGGAGGTGCGGGAAGAGAATACCCGGGCGGCAGCTATCGATGTCAGTTATTTAAAAGATTTGGCAGAAATTTTAGCCGGTGAGGAAGAGGACAAATAAAAATATTGCAAAAAATTATCGGCAAAGGTCTAAAGCAGTCCGTAGATTTGCCGATATTTTTAATGTAGGAACTCTTCACGCGGCCGCGAGGAGTTTTTGAAAAAGGCAAGGATGCCGAGTAAAAAATCAAGGAGGATGATGTTATGCGAATTAACAGCAACATGGCAGCGCTCAATGCCTACCGCAACCTGAGTAATGTCAACAACGCGCTGGACAAGTCTTTGGAGCGCCTGTCATCGGGTTTGCGCATTAACCGGGCTGCCGACGATGCCGCCGGCCTGGCCATTTCCGAAAAAATGGTCGGCCAGGTTAAGGGTCTTATTCAGGCCCAGCGCAACGCCCAGGACGGCATCTCCATGATCCAGACCGCAGAGGGTGCTTTGATTGAGATTCACAGCATCCTGCAGCGGATGCGGGAACTGGCCGTCCAGGCTTCCAACGACACCCTGACTGCCAACGACAGGAATGAAATCCAAAAAGAGGTTTCGCAACTGGAAGGTGAAATTACAAGGATTGCCGATACCACTGAATTTAACACCAAGAAGTTGATCAACGGCCAGGCCGGGATTTCTGCTACGGCCCAGAACGGTACCTACGCAGCAGGTGCGAATTTGGTAGTCAATGGAACCACTTACACTGCAGCCGCCGGTGGTAACATTAGCGCTGCTGACCTGGGGGCTGTCGTTACCGACATCATCGCGGGGAACAAAACGGAAACCGGTATTTACAATATTTCAATTACCAAGGAAGCAACTCAGGGCGTGCTGTCAGACGTGGCAGCCTTTAACAGCGGGGCTACCCTGGCCACTGACACACTGACCATCAATGGTGTCGGTGTTAAGCTGGATGCTACCGACAACCTGTCCGAGATAATCCTCAAGATCAACAACGTGACTTCAGAGACCGGTGTCGTGGCAGCCGTTGGCACCAGCGGCGGCCTGGACCTTACAACTGTGGAATACGGCAGCAGTGCCACTATCAATGTTTCTGCCTCCAACAATACTCTTAAAGCCTTAGGTTTAACTACTGGGACAGAAACAGTGTTGTCCACCGCCGGTACCGATGTTGTCGGTACCATTGACGGAAAGGTTGCCTTGGGGCAGGGTAACGTGCTGACGCTCAGTGATGAGACCAGCAAGGCGGATGGTCTCAGCATCACCATTGACTCCAGCAAACTGACTGTTACTGCCGGGTCGCTGGATTTCAATGCAGCAGTTAACGCTCACGGACAGGTGATCCTACAGATTGGCGCCAACATTGACCAAAATCTGACCGTCAGTATCAATGACAGCCGGGCGGCAGCTTTGGGTATTGACAACCTCAAGGTTGACACGCAGAATGCAGCCAACACTGCTATCCAAAAGCTTAGTGACGCTATTGACCAGGTTTCTGCCGAGCGTTCCAAACTTGGTGCGGTACAGAACCGCCTGGAGCACACCATCAATAACCTGGGTGTGGCGGCTGAGAACATTACCGCTGCCAAGAGCCGGATTCAAGACGTGGACATGGCTCGGGAAATGATGGAATTTACCAAGAAGCAGGTGCTCTCTCAGGCCGGTACGGCCATGCTGGCCCAGGCCAACCAGAAGCCCCAGACAATTCTCCAGTTGCTGCGGTAATAAACTTGATTTTACCAAGGTTAACCTTTTGCCGGCCGGCGGAGCCGGCCGGCATCTATTATCTTTTTTCTTGGTGTTCGGCGGCTTTCAGTGAAGCGAGAATTCACTTTGAGCCGGTGAATATCAGGAAGGTACGGGAGGTGAGATGATGAAAGTCCAGGGTGTGGACCAGTCGGTGCTCAACAACATCCAGGAGAGGACCAAAAAGACCAAGGTTCAGGATACAGAGCAGGTGCGCATTAATACAGAGGAACGGAAAAAGCAGCGCGAGCAGGCAGCTTCCCAAGAAGGGCTGGAGCAGGCGGTAAATAAATTAAACAAGACAGTGGAAGCATTTAATATTCAGCTGAAGTTTGCCATAAGTAAAAAGGACGGGGATATTATTGTTTTTGTCATTGATAAGGCTAAAAATGAAGTGATCCGCCAGATACCGCCGGACAAGGTGGTCAACCTGACGGCACAGATGCAGTACATGGTGGGTCTGATAGTGGATGAATTTATATAATATTGTGAAAAGGGGGGTGCCCCATGAGCAGCAGCATGATTATCAGCGGTTTGGCCTCGGGTATTGATACGGAAAATATTATCAAACAGTTGATGGATATTGAAAGGATTCCCATAAAAAATTTGGAAGACCGCAAGCTGGACCTGGAGGCCAGGCGAGACGCCTGGCGGGATATCAATACCAGAATCAGTTCTTTGGACAGCACCTTGACGGCCCTAAAGCTGGAAAGCACCTATACCTCCAAACTGGCAACCAGCAGCAGTGAAGAGGCCTTTACGGCAGCGGCCACCTCCCAGGCGGTCAATGATACTTATAGTATTACGGTTAACAAGGTGGCAAAGGCGCACACCATCGTCTCTACCGGTACCTTGAATTTTTCCACTCCCCTGACCGGCGATTTTACCGTGAACGGTGTTGCCGTTTCTGTTAACAACGCCGCTTCGTTAGATGATATTCGTGATGCAATCAATAATACTACGGGTGTAGATGCAAAGGCGATTATCATTGACGGGCGTTTGGTTATCTCTCATGCCAGTACCGGTGTCGGTAATGACTTGAGTTTTGGTTATCTTTCCGGGGACAACATTTTAAAGGACCTGGGGATATATGACAGCGATACCGGCACCAATACCTACCTGCAGTTACAGGCCGCCCAGGACGCTGAATTTGTGGTCAATGGTTTAACCGTCACCCGGCAAGCCAATACAATCAGTGACGTTATTGAGGGGGTGACCCTGACCCTGAAAAATGCCACTGGTATCCAGGAAACCCTTACCGTTGCCAATGATACGCAGAAGGCCATCGACAAAATTCAGGCATTTGTTGACCAGTATAATTCCGTGATGGACTTTATTTCCCAGAAGCTTTATACCGACACGGAATTGGAAGAAAGCTCGGACAGCGATGTCGGGAAAAATAACGGTACTTTGCAGGGTGACCCGACCCTGAGCCGGATTCAAAATACTTTTAAAAGCATCATGTCCGGCTTTGTATTCGGGGCGGGCACGTATACCAGTTTGTCGGATATCGGCATAACCACCGGCAACAAGGATATGGAATTTTCTTTTGACCCTACAGGTAAGCTGACGGTGGACACCGACAAATTAAGGGAGGCTTTGGAGACCGACCCCGTGGCAGTGAAGGAGCTGTTTTTCAATGAGGTCAATGTCGCTTCTGCAGCCAACGGCGGTACCGTTGCGGCTTCCTCGGAACACAGCAGCGGCAATTTCCCGGCATCATCAATTTTAGACGGTGATAACACTCAAGTAGGGTGGGGCAGCGGTAACGGCTGGAATGATGATACCCAGGGAGTGTTTCCCGACTGGGTGGAAATCAGTTTTACGCAAACATACACTTTGGAAAAAATAAAGGTTTTTACCCTGGACAGCGCCACCTACCCGGCGGACCAATACGGTATTAAAGATTACGAACTGCAGTACTGGGACGGTGCCGTCTGGCAGACCATTGAAACTGTTACCGGCAATACGCAAGGGGAAATTGAACATTATCTCAACTCCATTAAAACAGAAAAAATCAAGATACAAATAAACGACTCAAACGACGGCCAGTACGCACGGCTGGTTGAAGTGGAGGCATATACCAACGGCGGGCTGGTAGCCGAATTAAGTTCCTATATTGATTCCTTAATCACTGCCGGTACGGGGATTTTATCCGCCCGGGAGGAAGGCCTGGAGAAGACCCTGGCAGACATTGACGAGCAGATTGAACAGATGGAAGACAGGTTGGCGCTCCGGGAACGCAATCTACAGCAACAGTTTTTGGCCATGGAGCGGGCGATCTCAACACTTAAGAATCAAAGTAACTGGCTGGCAGGCCAGATCGCCAGCCTGCCGGGTTTTGACAGCGGCAGCAGTGAAGAATAAAACTGAAGGGGTGGGCAAGTAATGAGCATCGGGCAGCCTTACCAGGCCTATCAAAAAAGTCAGATTGAAACCATGTCCCAGGAAAAACTGGTTCTAATGTTATACGAGGGCATCATTCGCTTTGCCCGGCGGGCGGAGGAAGCGTTGGTCGAAGA
Source organism: uncultured Thermoanaerobacteraceae bacterium (assembly GCA_964529795.1). Lineage (GTDB taxonomy): Bacteria > Bacillota > JADQBR01 > JADQBR01 > JADQBR01 > CAZGXM01. The sequence continues at coordinate 10,936 of CAZGXM010000052.1, read as the reverse complement.
TGACCTTGAAAAGGCAAATCATAATTTGGTGAGAACCCAGGACATTATAGCCGAGTTACTGGTCAACGTAAACCGGGAGGTAGGGGAGATAGGGGAAAACCTGTACAGTTTATACGATTACATGCTGCGAACTCTCATACAGGCCAATATAAAAAAGGACCGGAGCAAAATCAAAGAGGTCCTTGAACTGGCTCAAGAATTAAGGGATACCTGGCGGGAGGTAATCAGGCTAAATATAAGCCATGACTACAGGACCAATAAGGTGACGGTGAGTGGATAAGCCCGCAGGCAAGCTGGTTCCCCAGTTGGCTCAATTGTACCGGGTGCAGGTTGAGCTATACCGGGAGTTGGTAGATGTTTTGATGGCACAAGAGGAAGCCATCAAGCAGTTTGATTACCAGCAGGTCATTAAATGGAGCACCCAGGCAAAAGACTTGTTTGTAAAAATTGACCGCAAGCAAGGGGAAATCAAAGACTGCCAGGAAGCTATCTGCAGGGTTTTCAATTGGGACCAGTTTAAACTGGAAAAATTGACCGAGGTACATGCCGTTGAAGATACTGACAAAATAAAAGATTACCTGGAAGAATTAAAAAAGACCTTAAAGTCTGCCTTTGACCTCAATGAGGGGAATAACCAGATATTACAGGAAAAATTTAACCAGGTAAAATCACTGTTAACTGAGGTTGGAAAAGGGAAACAGACTTTAAAGGCTTATAAAAGCAAGCGACAAGTCATTCCGCGTTTTTTAGATAAAAAAAGCTGATTCACGGGAAGTGCTATTTACCTATGACAAGGGGTTTAATATTACTAATTGAGGAGTGGACTGTATGTCAGGTGGTTGCAATAAGGATTTGGTGAGTTTGCGGGATCAGGTAACAGCAAATCTGCAACAAACTATAAAAGATTTCAGGACGGGGGCAGATCAACACGGATATCAACGGTTGATTACCATATTAGAGTCTTTGGAGGAATTAGTACTGTTGGTAACTAAAGCTGAAAATACTGGGGCAATTGGTGACTTGAGTTCTTCTTTTTCACAGACCCTACAAGCAATGCAGCAAGGTGACCCGGTCATGCTGGCTGATTGCCTGGAGTACCAAGTTTTGCCAACCATAGCTGCTCTTTATTAATAGAATACATTTTTTTCAGAAGGAGCCGGTTGACACGATGAATGCAGATAAAGACCAAACGTGGGATATTCAATATATTCCTACTGCGGATGGAGATATTACGGCAAAAATCAAGACCTCAGAAGGAAGGCTTTATTTGGTACATAGTGCCGTAGACCCCCGGAAAGAAGCAGAAAATCTGATTGAATCCGTAGATACGGACAAGAATGCCCTGTATTTCGTTTTCGGTACCGGTCTGGGTTATCATCTTCAAGTTTTAAAAGAAAAAATCACTTCTTTTTCCAGAGTGGTAGTTCTGGAGCCGGACAAGCACCTTTTGGCTTGTTGGCAAAAGAAAGGACCTGTAACTAAACTGGATGATTCCAGGTTTCTTTTTTTGGCCGGTAATTTAAATGAAATTACTTCTCAAATCGACAAGCTGCTTCATCATAAACATTTGATGCTGGCCGGCAACTGTCGATTTGTAGTTTTACCTACCTATCATCGGTTGTTCAGGGATTGGGTGGTCAATACTCAAAAACAGATAATTAACTTGATTAAAAACCGTATTTTTGAGATGGGTAACGACGTGGTGGACACCTTAATTGGTATCCGCCAGATAATGTCTAACATAGGCGAGGTGGCTTCGAGTCCGGGAGCCCGGCAGTTGGCGGGACTTTACCGTGGGAAACCGGCCATTATCGTATCTGCCGGCCCCTCACTGAATAAGAATGTGGAATTACTGCGCGAAGTGAAAGGCAAAGCTTTAATTTTGTGCGTAGACGCTTCTTTAAAGGTTTTGTTGGAAAAAGGAATTACCCCGGATGCAGTTTTTTCTATTGAACGGGGGATAGAAACCTATAAACAATTTTATCAAGATAAATTGTTACCAAAAGAAACGGTTTTGATTGCCCCACCGGTAGTACACCCGGGAATTTTTAAGGGATTTCCAGGGGAAAAACTAGTGTTGTTGAGAGCCAATGAAGGTGTTAATATTTGGTTTGAGAGCATATTGCAAAAAGGTATGATTAAGATGGGAACCTCGGTGGCCCATCTTGCTTTTGGTTTTGCCCGATTGGTAAACGCGGAGCCTATTATCTTTATTGGGCAGGACTTGGCTTATTCGCCCGAAGGATATTCACATGGGCAAGGCGTTTCTGTCAGCAAAAAAGAAAATCTGGAAGAAGTCAGGGTTTGGTTGGACGGTTACTATGGCGGAAAAGTTCCAAGCAATGAAGTCTGGCAAAACTTTCTTACCTGGTTTGAAGCCAACATAGCCGATAGCGATGTCTTATGTATTGATGCCACTGAAGGCGGGGCGAGAATAAAAGGCACTAAATTAATGACTTTAAAAGCAGCGATTGACCGTTATTGCAACAACAGTACTATACAGCCGCTGGTTAATCTGGTTAAAGCCAGGAGAATGGACGAAAATAGGGACGATATAAACAGAGTATTTAATGCATTTGCAGAATTGGTAGAATTCTTTGGAGACTTATCTGGCCGGGCGGAAAAGGCCTTGTGGCGCTTAAGAAAGGTTAGCCATGAAACGGACTTTAACAACCTGAACCGGAGAAAACTAATTAAAGTTTTAAACAAGTTAAGTAAAAACAGAAATGTACTAGAGCAAGTGGCTGCCAATAAGGTTGCCGCAATGTGTTTTCAGACCATGGTATTTATTCTTAATCAACAACTCTCTGAATTAGGCGATGAAATTTCTCCAGGGAATGTCCAGGCTTCGATTAAAGCACAGGATGCTTTTTATGACAAGTTATCCCGGGTTTCTCAAAAGATTAAAGATGAATTGCAGGACATATACGATAAAACCAGGGAGCAAATGGGATTAACAGGGGTCAATGAGTTAAACTGCTAGTACCTACTTCGACCATCATTTTAGATTTCATAATATTTGGGGTTCCAGATCTGTCGGACGGCAGTCCGTTTGCTCACCTGCAAATTTTTGGAGGTCTAGAATGTTAACTGAAAAAAACATCCTCGTTACCGGTGGAACCGGTTCATTTGGCAAAAAGTTTGTGGAAATCGTACTGGAAAAATATCGCCCAAAACGACTGGTTGTTTTTAGTCGTGATGAATTGAAACAGTTTGAGATGAAGCTGCAGTTTAATCAAGCATGTATGCGTTACTTTATTGGCGATGTTCGTGATAAAGACAGGCTATATCGGGCATTTTATAAAATTGATTACGTGATTCATGCCGCTGCGTTAAAACAGGTACCTGCTGCAGAATATAATCCTTTTGAAGCAATCAAAACAAATGTTTTAGGTGCGCAAAATGTGATAGATGCGGCAATAGACAATGGGGTAAAGAAAGTAGTAGCCTTGAGTACGGACAAGGCCGCCAATCCCATCAACCTATATGGTGCTACCAAACTTTGCTCGGACAAGCTCTTTATTGCCGCCAACGCATATGCAGGTGGAGAAAATACAAAATTCAGTGTAGTCAGATACGGGAATGTAGTTGGCAGCCGGGGCAGTGTGATACCGTTTTTTAAAAAAGTCCGTGAAACAGGTGTGATACCAATTACGGATGAACGAATGACAAGGTTTTGCATAACCTTGGAACAAGGTGTGAGCTTTGTTCTGCAAAGTTTAGAAAGGATGCGAGGTGGGGAATTATTTATCCCCAAAATTCCCAGCATGAACATAATGGACCTTGCTAAAGCGATTGCACCTAACTGCGATTATCAATTTGTCGGTATCAGGCCCGGGGAAAAATTACATGAAGTAATGGTGCCTGAGGATGAAGCGCCGAACACTGTTGAGTATGAGGACTACTATGTTATTCAGCCAACATTTGACTGGTGGGATTCGGAAGAATATGTGAAAAACGGCGGGAAACCGGTACCGGATGGTTTTTCTTATTCCAGCGATAAAAATGATTGCTGGTTGACCATTGAGGAATTGAGGGGGTTAGCAGGAGAAGATTAGGGTAATTATTTGGAGGTATTTGGGTGGAAAAACTAGCAATAAACGGCGGCAGACCGGTAAGGAAGGAACCACTTCCCTACGGTCAACAGTGGATCGACCGGGATGATATTGACGCTGTCGTAGAAGTTTTAAACAGCCAATTTCTTACTACCGGTCCCAAAATTAAAGAATTTGAGCAACAGTTTGCTGATTATGTTGGGGCAAAGTATGGCGTTGCCGTAGCAAACGGTACAGCCGCTTTGCATGCAGCGGTTTTTGCTGCCGGTGTTGGGCCGGGGGATGAGGTAATAACCACACCGATTACATTTGCAGCCTCGGCTAATTGTATTCTTTATCAAGGAGCAAAACCTGTTTTCGCGGATATCTTGCCGGATACCTACAATGTTGACCCGCAAGATATTAAAAGAAGGATTACCTCAAGGACTAAAGCAATTATTCCTGTTCATTATGCCGGTCAACCAGCAGATTTGGATCCCTTACACCAATTGGCGGAAAAATATGGGCTTTATATCATAGAGGATGCTGCACATGCGGTAGGGGCCGAATACAGGGGAAAACGTATCGGTGCCATCAGTGATATGACCACTTTTAGTTTTCACCCGGTAAAACACATTACAACCGGGGAAGGTGGAATGATTACAACTAATTCTAAAGAATTGTATGAAAAGCTAATTCAATTTCGTACTCATGGAATCACGCGGGATGAAGACAAATTACAGGAAAAACGCGGCCCCTGGTACTATGAAATGCAGTTATTAGGATATAACTACCGGATTACTGATATCCAGGCAGCTTTGGGTTGCAGTCAACTCAGGAAAGCCGACCAATTTCTGACGTGCAGAGAGAGAATTGTGGAGCAGTATAATAAGCTATTTTCAGAAATTCCGGAAATAGTGACACCCTATGTAAAAAAAGATGTTCGTTCCAGTTGGCATCTGTATGTTATCCAGTTGAATCTTGCGGCTTTAAAAGTTGGGAGAAAGGAAATCTTTGAGGCTTTGTTAAGAGAGAATATCGGCGTTAATGTTCATTATATCCCTGTTTATACTTTACCCTATTACAGAGAGTTAGGGTATAAACCGGGCTTATGCCCAAACGCGGAGCGATTGTATCAGCGTATTATCAGTTTGCCCCTTTTCCCCAAAATGACTGAACGTGACATTAGCGATGTTTATGAAGCCGTGAGAAAAGTGATTTATTTTTATAAAAATTAGAGGGATGGAAATGTTTAATAAAGTTGCAATAATTCAAGCGAGAATGGGATCTACCCGCTTGCCGGGTAAGGTGATGAAAAACTTGGCCGGCAAGCCGGTCCTCGAGCACTGTATTTGTCGGGTACAGCAGGCCAGGCTGGTGGATAATGTAATTGTAGCTACTACAACCAATGCTGGAGATAATGTCATAGTAGACTTCTGCAAAGAAGTAGAGGTAAATTGCTTTCGGGGCAGTGAAGAGGATGTTTTGGCAAGGTACTATTTGGTGGCCAAGAAATACAAAGCTGATATAGTTGTTCGTATTACATCTGACTGTCCGCTTATAGACCCGGATGTAATCGATGCAGCTATTGATTTATTTTTGAGTGATACGTCTGATTATGTTAGCAACACGCTGAAAAGAACGTTTCCCAGAGGCTTGGATACAGAGGTTTTTTGGTCAGATGTCTTGGAGCGAGCATTTTACGAAGCGGAAAAGAACTATGAAAGGGAGCATGTGACGCCGTATATTTGGCAGCACCCGGATAAGTTTAAGCTTGGCCAGTTGCTTAATGAAGTTGATTACTCCGGGTATAGGTTAACCCTGGATACTGAAGAAGACTATTTACTGCTGACGGAATTATTCAATCGAGCAAGTAAACCAGGAGAAGATTTTAATTTGAATTCAATAATAAAATTTTTGATAAAAAATCCGGAAGTGACAAAAATCAATGCCCACGTGAAACAAAAAAAGTTGGGGGAGTAGGATTGCTTGAGGGGAAAGTCGTTTTTCGATGTGACAGTTCAAAAGAAATTGCCACCGGGCATGTGATGCGCTGTCTGACACTGGCAGATGAGTTAGCCAGAAGGGGTGCCGAAGTTTTGTTTATTTGCCGTCCTCTGGAAGGTAATATTACTGGTTTTATTAGGAAAAAAGGGCATAAAGTTTATCTTATTGCCGATGCGTGTAAACATGGAAAATTCGAACAGTCAGAGGATAGTGGTTGGCGTCGGTATGAATGGCAGAGAGATGCAAAAGAAACTAAAGACGTTCTTAATAAAATTAAACCTGTCCAATGGCTGATTGTGGATCATTACGCCTTGGATTATAGATGGGAGGTTCAATTGCGCCTGTGTGTCGAGAAAATAATCGTCATCGATGATTTGGCTAACAGGAAGCATGATTGCGATCTGCTGTTGGATCAGAACTTGTACCCGGATATGGAAACACGCTACGCGGGCCTGGTACCACCGCACTGTCAAACCCTGCTGGGCCCCGAATATGCTCTGCTGCGACCTGAATTTTACAAGGCCCGGCGTGAATTAAAACCCTCTGAGGGCCGTGTCAAACGGATTTTGGTATTTATGGGTGGCAGCGACCCCAATAACCAAACGCTGAAAGTTTTGGAGGCCATAAAAATGCTGGACAGGAAAGAGCTCACTGTTGATGTTGTTGTCGGGGGTAGCAATAAAAACAGGGAGCAGATTGAAAGGTATTGTTCGGCCTTAGCAAATTTTCATTTCTATTATCAGGTGCATAGCATGGCAGAGTTGATGGCACGCGCTGATTTGGCTATCGGGGCCGGGGGAGTAACAACCTGGGAACGCTGCTGTCTGGGGTTACCTAGCATTGTAATGAGTCTTGCTCCTAATCAGGACGGACTAAGCAAGGTGGTAGCCAGTATGGGTGCGTCAGTTTATCTTGGCAGGGCGTCGGCGATGAGCATGGAAAGGCTATCGAGAGAGTTGTGGCACGTTATGACAGACTCCAAACTCATGCAATCTATGTCTGTAGGCGGGAAAAAGCTTGTTGACGGGTATGGAGTGGAGAGGGTGTTGAAGAAAATGGGATTTTCCAACTACGTGATTACTATTGTTTCCGATCCTGACAGTTGGATAAACAAGTATATCCCGGCTTTTGTGGAAACCTTGAAAGGCCAAGGGCATCAGCCGAGATGGATACATGATGTCAACGAGATTGAGGAAGGAGATTTTGTTTTCTACTTGGGTTGCGGCCAGCTTGTTTCAGCAGATGTTTTATCAAGGAATAGGCATAACCTGGTTGTCCATGAAAGCGCTCTACCTAAGGGTAAAGGATGGTCTCCCTTAACGTGGCAGATTTTAGAAGGCAAGAATGAAATTCCAATTACCCTTTTTGAAGCGGCTGAAAGTATAGATAGTGGCACTATTTATTTGCAGGATGTTATGCACTTTCAAGGGACGGAGCTCGTGAATGAACTTAGACGGACACAAGCTGAAAGTTCAATAAAACTTTGTTTGGAATTTATCGATAGGTTTCCCGATGTAGTGGCTCAGGGGAAAGAACAAAAAGGTCAATCTACCTTTTACAAGCGGCGCACCCCTAAAGACAGCAGGCTTGATCCTGACAAAACGCTTCGTCAGCAGTTTAATCTACTTCGTGTAGCGGACAACGAATGTTACCCCGCGTTTTTTGAACTAGGTGGGCGCACCTATGTCATAAAAATTGAATGTAAAAAATAGTTGCTTCTACAGAGGGGGTTGGTCTGCGTGAATATTATGTCTTTAGATAAGTTTCCTGAGAGTCTTTTTCTCAAGCAAGTAGTAGAACTTGAAGAGTTAATCATAGGGAATGCCAATGGTTTATGCTGGAATGACAGGTGGGATAGAGATAATTATAAGTGTAGCCTACCATTAAAAAAAGAATTTAGCTTTGTCATTGTAGAAAATTTTGTATTACTAGGTTTTTCAATCGGCTATCAATACAAACCGGGTTGGGCACATATATCGAGGATTGGCGTCCATCCGAAAATTAAAGGAAAGGGATATGGTTTACGTTTGATATATGAACAGTCAGCAAAAATACTTACCTATCCCATGGAAATCATTACCATTGAAACCATTACCGGTAATGTTGCTGCGTTAAAGGCTTATTCAAAAATAGGTTTCAATAAATTAGCAGGTAATAGTTTGGCTCTCTATCTAAAAATTAGAAACAGGGAAACAAGCAGATACATTGGGGGCCAAGAAGCACACTCGGTGCTGGTAAAAATCGAGGGCGATTTGGATTTAGAATGGTACTTCGGAGAATTTTTTTCAGATATGAAGGATTAAGCTTGCCTGGGGGTTTAGGAATGGTAAAAATAGCTATCAGCCAGCCGCGTTATTTGCCTGCGTGCAACTATATCGAAAGAATGATACTGTCAGACCTATTTGTAATGTTGGATAACGTTCAGCACCAAAAAAGAGCATATGAGCACAGGAATAAAATTAGGACAAGCAGTGGTTGCACCTGGCTTTCCATTCCCTTAGATAGGAAAAACTCTAAAAGTGATAAAATAAAGGATATGTTAATATCGAACGACGAGCCATGGGAAGAAAAACATTTAATGAGTTTTAAACACAATTATAAACGAACCCCATTTTACACCGACATTATTGCACTTCTAGAGAAGTACTATAGTAAGAAAAGAATGTATTTTTGTGAAGCAGTTGAAGATATGTTGGATATTTTGATTGACTATTTGGATTTGCAGTTGACGATTGAGTGGGCGTCTAACTACCATTGGAAATCGTCAAAGGATGACCTGTTGGTTGAGATTACAAAATTCTTTGGGGGAGACGCCTACATTTCTGGCCCAAATGGGAGAAATTATATCGACCGGGGAAAGTTCGATGGAAATGACATTAAGCTTTTCTATCACGAACATAAACACCCGGAATATAATCAGGTGTGGGGAGTTTTTATTCCCTATATGACTATCTGGGACATGCTTTTTTACTTTGGCAAGGATACTGTCAAACTAATTCGGACAGGGGAACTAAAGGAGGTTTAGGGTCTGTGTATATAGAGCATAAAAAAATCGGGGATGGGCATCCCTGTTATATTATTGCAGAAATAGGCAGTAACCATGATCGGGACTTGGAAAAGGCATATAAACTGATAGATATGGCCGCAGAGGCCGGCGTCGATGCCGTAAAGTTCCAGACCCTTAAGCCTACAGACATTGCCAAAGCAGATACCCCAGCTGATGCCTATGGTGATGCAGAGTTTGCCAAAGGGAAACGGTATTGGTACGAAGTGCTTGAAGAGATTATCCTTCCGTTTGAATGGCACCAGCAGTTGTTTGAGTATGCCCGGTCAAAAGGGCTAACTGCCTTCTCAACTCCGGAAAGTGTAGAGGCAGTAAACTTCCTGGAGCGACTTGATGTACCGGCATATAAGATTGCCTCCATGGACATTGGGTATACTCAACTATTGCAAGCAATAGCTAAGACCCAAAAGCCCGTTATTTTATCTTCCGGTATTGCTGCGAAAAAAGATTTGATTGAAGCTGTGGATACGCTTAGAGCAAACGGTGCCGGCGATATTGCCATTCTGCACTGTGTTTCGGATTATCCCCCGAACTATGACTACATGTCTCTGGAACTGATATCCGAGTACAAAAAACTCTTTAAATGCCCGGTGGGTTTTTCTGACCACTGTGAGGACAACTTGCTCGATGGGATAGCTGTTTTCCTGGGAGCAAACATAATTGAAAAACATATCACCCTGGACAAAAAGAGTTGCGGTCCTGACCACGGTTTTGCTCTAGACGAAGTAGGGCTGAAAGACTTGGTAAACACTGTTCGCATTGTGGAGAGTGCTATTCCTGTGAATGAACAACTGTATGTCAGGAAGCAGAGCAACTTACGACTTTACGGTCGCAGCATTATAGTTATCAAAGATAAAAAAGCAGGAGATAAGCTTGAGTATGCTGATTTGGACTTTAAAAGGCCGGGTACAGGTATTAAGCCTGGGGAAGCGGATAAAGTTGTAGGGCTTACTTTGACGAGGGATGTGAAGAAAAACCACGTGCTCAGTTGGGAAGACTTCAAATAATCCTATAATTTTTGAGGAGGTTTTCATGGAAGTATTAGTCTTTGCCGCGCACCCGGATGATGAAGTGTTGGGCTGTGGTGGCACTATTACCAAACATGTTCAACAAGGGGACAGGGTCGGCGTGGTTATTCTGGGTGAAGGGATAACCGGCAGATATGAAACACGCTGCACCGAGAAACATCAAGAAGAGTTAGCTAAATTGCAGGAGATGGCTCAAGCAGCAAATGACCTGCTGGGCGTCTCCCGATTAATACTGCATAATTTTCCTGATAACCGGATGGACTCCGTAGACATGCTTGACGTTATCAAAGTGATTGAAAAGCATCTTGACCGATATCATCCTACAGTGGTCTATACCCACCATGCAGGTGACTTGAATATAGACCATAGAAAAGTTCATGAAGCAGTTATTACTGCATGTAGACCAACACCTCTTAACACAGTAAGAAGATTACTGTTTTTTGAAACAGCATCCAGTACTGAATGGCAGCTCCCTGGTTCGGCACCGTACTTTAAGCCCAACTGGTTTGTCGACATTTCAGAAACCATCCAATTAAAACTTAAAGCTCTTGATGATATCTATCGCTTGGAAATGCGCCGCTGGCCTCACTCACGGTCCGTTAAGGCTGTTGAGCACCTTGCCAAGTGGCGCGGGGCTACAATAGGTGCTGAGGCTGCCGAGGCTTTTGTCCTCGGTAGAAATATCAGCAGCTAAGAGGGGGTATTGCGATAGAAAATTTGGACGCTGCCTTTTTACTGCGACCGGCAGAAATGAAATTCTTGAGTAATCACTGAAAACAAGGCTGGGTTGCTGCTCGATGAAG
>CAZGXM010000051.1:0-20227 GCA_964529795.1 uncultured Thermoanaerobacteraceae bacterium | reverse complement strand
AGAATAAACTTTGCCAACTTCTATTTTATGTATAAAAGGATAATCAGCAGTACAGGCTTTGTTCAATATTATAGACTTCTCTTTTATTGTGAAGTTGTCACTTGCAACTATGTTCAACAACCCCAGCAAATATTCCAGGCTGTCACATTTTTTACGCTCAGAAGTGATTGAAAAACTGCCAAATCCTCTACGGCTTCTTCTTCCCAACCCGCCCAAACAAGATAAAAGCTTAAACAAAGCTTCCAATTTTTCGCCGGAAAAACCTGCCGGGAATTTGTTAAACTGCAGTATTACCTGAAAATTTTGTTGTTTCAATGCCAAAGGCGTGTAACCTCTACTACATTTATTTTTATTTCCACATCCTGGTAAATAAGGACATTTTTCATCACCGGTATGATGGGGCAGCATTTTTTGCTTCTCTGTTGCCTTTAAACCGCCTGCAATTACTATAGAAAATTTACTCCGTCCTTCTTCCCTACTGTCTCCAAAAATACCACCCTCTACCTTTTTCATTTCTTTTATATTATTTTCCGCTTGAACAGCCCGCCACCAAAAACGCATCGCTCCTTTAATGGAAGGAGCTCTTAACTCAGGCGTTTTACCATCAGCTCCATAAAGAAACATAGGTGTAATAACCTCACAATCAAAAACCATTTTCTCCATTTTTTCACACCCTTCTCTTTTTTTATCTTGTAAGGTGGCACGATACATTCACTCAGTTCAAAAGCAGTTTAAAATATCCCTCATAAACTCATTCGATTTAAAATATTGTCTTTAGCTTTTATACGAGCATCTACATGCTTGTCCGCTTCTTTTGGAATGCCCATTGCCAGGCTAACCGAACTACTCTCTTAATTCGTCCTTACTCACGTAGTTTGCGCTGGGATATCCCCCATTTTTCTGCTGCTTTTTTTGCCGTAATATATTCCATTCCTTATACCTCGTAGAAATATTTTCCATATAATATTGTATATGAAGAAACGAATGAAAACAATGAATTTTGTGAACATATTTCTGTGAAGTAACTATTTGAGCAAGTAATATGCATGAATAAAACAACCGCCATTCTGCTCTTACAGTTTAGCGGTTAATTTTCGTAACGATGCTCTTCTATTTTTGTGTTATATGAATCTATTTAGCCCAATATCTTTTTTATACACTCAAGGGTTACCTAAGAACAACAAATTGATAAAATACCACAAACCCTCTATCCATCAGCCTTTCACCCTCTCAATCCTTGCGACGGTCTCACAATGGGTGGTATGGGGGAACATGTCCACTGGCTGTACCTTTTTCACCTGGTATTTCTGTGAGAGAATTTGCAAGTCCCGGGCAAGGGTAGCGGGGTTACATGATATATACACCACTCGTTCCGCACCCAGCCGGGTAAGGGAATTCAGCAATTTCCTGTCACACCCCTGGCGGGGCGGGTCCAGGATTACTACATTTTGCCTGCCTGGCTGCCACAATTTATCCAGCAGCTGTTCAGCCTTGCCTTGATAAAATTGGGCGTTGGTAATACGGTTTAACCGGGCATTCATCCGGGCATCCTTCACCGCTGCGGGGTTTATTTCCACACCTACCAAAAAATCACACTGTTTCGCCATAAAGAGGCCGATGGTCCCGGTGCCGCAGTAAAGGTCCCATACCCTTTCCTTCCCGGTCAGTTTGGCATATTCCCCGGCAGTCTCGTAAAGCAACCCGGCCTGCCGGGGATTCACCTGGAAAAATGAAAGCGGTGAAAGAAAGAAATCAAAGTTGCCGATGCGCTCTTTCAGCCGGCGGCGGCCAAAAGCCGCCAGTTCTTTATTTTCTTTGTCCATCACTATTATGGAAACCAATTTTTCGTGGCGTTGGAGAAGAGTTTCCAGGTTAGGAGGCGGGTAATTGGTTCCGGTAAAAACCACGGCCATGACGTCCCCGTGAAAGAAACTTTTGCGAAACCACACCTGAGAGATTTCCGCCCCCGTAAGTAAAAATTCATTAAAACATTTAACCAACCGGGTAAACTCTTCAGGCAGCAGATGGCAGGTCTGTACGGGTACCAACCGGTGACTGGCCGTTGCATAAAAACCCAGTTGTTTTCTCCCGTTCACTTCACCGACCTGAAACCGGACCTTATTCCGGTAGCGCCACGGTTCTTTCATGCCCAACACCGGTAGAACTTCCGTATCCAATTTGGCAATTCTCCGCAGGGCATTTGCCACCGTCGTTCTTTTCCACAAAAGCTGCTGCCGGTAGTCAAGATGCTGCAGGCTGCAGCCGCCGCACAGGCCAAACAGCGAACACTCGGGCTTTTTCCTTTTTGGAGTTTTCCTGGTTATGTCCAGCAGCCGGGCCCGGCCGTATTTCTTTTTTAAAGAGACAACCTCCGCAGTAACGGTTTCTCCCGGCAAAGCCCCGTCAACAAACAAAGTAAAGCCCTTGTGCCGGCCGATACCTTCTCCCTGCAGGGTGAGGTCCTCAATATTCAACTGGAGTTTTTCACCCATTCGCACCGGTATGTCAACCATTGTTTCCTCCCCACAGCGCCAGACATGACGGGTAAATATTTTGGTGGTTTTGTAGTTCCTTTTTGGCATTTAAGGTAACATCCGCCTTGAACTGCTCACCTTTACGCACATCCGCCGTATAGGCCTTTACGGAAAAGTGCGAAAACCACCGCTCTTCCTGCGCCAGGATTACCACCCTCTCCACGGGGTAAAAATATTTGGATGTAACTGTGGCCTCCCACAACACCCGCTTCACCAACTCCAAGTCTACCTCATGCTTAAAGTAAAAGTCAATGACCACCATTGCCGGCATTTCACCGGCATTGTCACTTTTCACGCCTTCACGAATAATGGCGCCGTTGGGTACGGTAACGTAGCTGTCTGCCAGTGTCTTTAAGCGGGTACTGCGAATATTGATAGCGACAACATCGCCGTAATACTCGCCCACCTGCACCCTGTCCCCCACGTTAACAGGTCGCTCAAACAAAAGGATAATACCGGCAAGAATATTTTCCAAAAAGTTTTTTGCCGCAAAGCCGACGGCCACAGCGGCGCCCCCCGCCAGGGCAATAACCGCCTGCGGCGAAGGGTTGAATATTACAGCGACAATAATATAAACAGCAACGGTGTAGATGAAAAATTTCGCCATGACCGCTGTTTTTTCCAGCCAGCGTCCCCTGCGCCCCCAGTACTTGGCCGCGTGGTCCCTGAGAAAACTGACCAGCTTCACCAGTAAATTAGCAGCGAGCAGCACAATTATACTTTGAAGAAAATTTTGTAAGGTCAATATTTCCAGGAGTAATCCGCTCTGCATTTATGCCACCTCCTATACAGGCACATAGAGAAAACGCTGTTTATCCAAAAAGGAAAGTACTTGCGGCAAAAAAGCAGAATTCAGGCAGTATACCTTTCCCCTGACAGTGCAAAGTCCCAGGCGGTGCAATTTTGCCAGCACCTGTTCGCATACCATTTCATCTTCGTTGATCACCATGGCCATCTGCCCGGCAGTGAGGCAGTCATTTTGCAGCAGCCCGGCCAAAGCGTAGGCTTCGCGTTCATTTAAGTCATTGAGCCCTTCTACACGAAAATTCGCCAGTTCCAGCCTTATTTCTCTTTCACCGGCGGCAACTGCACCTTCCAGCAGCCAGTGCAGGCAAGCGGCAAGAAGCCCGCGGTTTTCCTTTACCAGCAGGTGAAAATATTCTTCGGGGTACTGCAGGCGAAATTGCAAATCATCACTCAAACCGGAAATTACCCGCTCAAGCTCCCGGCCTTGAAGCGGTTTCAAATAAACTACCGAGGTGAAAAACTTGCTGATATTCATAATACCGTCCAGGTAGAACCAGGCCGTTCTTTCCCAGGCAGTGACCCAAAAAATCCGCTCCCAAGTATTGCTCATCAGCCTTAAAAACGTATTCAAAGCGGCAAAGCCGTTTACATGTCTGAGAAACATGTTTTGCCCGTCGTCCACCGACACTATCCGGCGGTGATCGTGACGGAGTTGGCCTGCCCGCAAATCCGGGTCCAATGGAGAAAAAAGTTTTTCTAAATCATCAGGAGTAATTACCTTTTCCCGGCAGTGAATGGCGATTGCTTTTTGGGACGATAATAACCGGTCCAGGACCAGACTTTTACCCTGGTTTTTAAAACCCACCAGGGCAAAGCTGCTCTGTTTCTTTTGCCGCCAGTTATTTAAAGCAATGTTAAAGGCCTCTGCATAGTCATCGATACGTGCATTCATCCATAAAGCCTTGACGCTGTCCAACTGCATTCCCTGAGTAAACTCTACCGGCAATACGTTTTTAACCTTTTTTCGTTCCTCCAACTTTTCCCGGGGGCCGGAATAGCCGCGAAAAACCGCCTTGAGAAAGTCTGATAATTTCATTGCCACGCACCTGCCTGACATTATCATGCCTGAGTTGCTGTCCGGGTATAACTTGTGCCCGAACAGGAAAACTAAAAAATGTTAAATATAAGTAGGTGATGCGATGATTGAACTGGCCCGATTAATTACGGAAATCAGAGCCATCCTGGACATCCCCCCGGAGAACATTACAGACCCCTATGATAATTATTTGGACCTGGCAAAAACCGGCAGAATAGATAAAGCCGGTTTGGAAAAGTACCGGGGAACACCCGGGTTTGACCCGTTTTTAAAAATAAATGCCCTGTTGAGGCGCTGCGTCCGTCTACATTATCCCGAACACCTGCATGCGGGTATTAACGAACTGCTGAAAAGCTACCTGCTGTTAGTTGGCCCGCGTAATCAGGAATATCTGACCAGCCGTGTCTGGCAAAGCATTGAGGACTTGTTCCGCTACTGTTTGGAAACGCACTATCCTTTCAGTGTGGACTTCTGGAATTACCTGAGCAAATGCATAGAACCCGTTATTGTTTGCATTCTGGACCAATCCCATAAAAAAGCCGGAAAGCTGGTGTTAAAACATATCATGCAAATGGGGCGCATGGCGGTAAGAGCAGGACTGCATACCAGCAAACTACAACATACTCTCAGGGTAGCCGAGCTGAAATGTCAGGAAAAGTCTCTGGCAGAACTTCTGGCAATCGCCGAGGATTACAGGCAAAATATGGAGGTTTAGGCGGTGACAGCATGTTTGCGTCCGCGTCATATATATTTATCCTTTTGAATATTACCGCCGGTCTATTGACCCTGTTGGGTTCAGTGGGCATTTTTGTGTCTCTGGTTATTCAAAGACGGGTGGAACGGCTGCAGGATATTTTGGAAGAACTGACCGACCAGTCCTACCGGGAAGATTTGAACCTGTCCGCTAAAATATTCAACCTTATTGAAAAATACCAGATGCAGTACCTGCTACCCGACCGGCCCAGCAAAACCATCGTCAATTACATGGACTTAACCATTACTGTGGCCATTATCTTCTGGGCGGCAACTCTTATTTTATCTTACCACCCACCCTGGCAATGGTATTCTCTCCTGTTTTTGATCCCTATGATAATAGCCTTTATACTGATGTTTTTCTTCCGCCAGTTATTAAAAAATGCCATTAACCCGTTAAGTAACCAGTTGTTAAATGCCATCATACCGTCACCGGTAAAATTACGCAGTGTATCGTTTTTATCCCACTATGTAAATGTATCGGTAAAATCGATCTTAAAACAGGCACGCTTGAACGTAGTGGTGCAAAAAAAGGTATCCCTGGATACCGGTTATGATACTTTGGGTCAGGTAATTTTGAAAGAAGAGCTTTCTTTTGATGACTTCCTGTATTTCTGCCGTCTCTATGCGGGAAACCATACCTGTTTTTTAGGTTTCGGGCAAATAGATATAACCTTCCCCAAAGACGACATTACAAAAAAACCCGTTCCTATCCAAAGAAATGTCAACATTCCCCTGGGTACCGGTTACTGGCTAACGCTGCCCCGCAACGACTACCTGTCCGTGCAGCTATTGGTCTTTCCCCGGGGAGAAAAGTACCCAATTGAATATGAATTTGACCTGCAGGAGGAAAATAATCACTTTGTATCCCGGGAGGAACCGGCGGCACGAATTAACCGGAATATAGTCTATCAAGTGCAGGAAAACGGTGAACTGGTCATCCGGGAAGGTGCCGGGACAATACCTTTTTTAGATAACATCAAAGAAAACTTCGCTTTTAACGGCACCCGTCATTACCTGGCCAATCCCAAGCCGGACTTTAACCTCAATGAAATAAAACAATGCGACGATGAAATATTTGTCCACTAAAAAAACACCATATAATTAATGGTGAATGAGCATGGAAAGGTGATTAAGCTTTGAAATAGATCATCACCAATCTGATACCGTTAACAACGCCATGAGCTATCATGCCCGGCAGCAGCGCGCCGGTAAATTCATAAAGTACCGCCAGCGCCACCGCCACCAGGATAATTTCTATCAACCACACCGGATTAAAATGCAGTGCGGCAAAAAATATCCCGTTGGCCAGTAGACCTGTCACCAGCCCCCATCTTTTTTTAAAAACCGGGTATGCCAAGCCCCGGTAATACAGTTCCTCAGAGACAGGAGCTAAAACGGCGCCGATAAAAAAGGGAATGAGAAACTCTCGGAACGACCTGGCCTGAGCCGCAAGCTGGACCAACGGGTGAGTGCTATTATCCGCCGCAAAAAAGAAACCCAGTAATTTTTCCAGGCCCTGGGCAAAGACAAACAGGGCCAACCCCGCCCCGACACCAGCGGCGGTAAAAGATAATAGCTTTTTAAAGTCAATCTTCCAGGCAGCTCCGTAAACCAAGTATTTTACTATCACAACCAGCAGTATCAGCCAAAGCCTGTCAAAGATATTCAACCAGTTTGCGGGTAATCCAAAGGCGCCTGCCATTTTGCCAAAAAGGTAACCACCCACAACTCTGACTGCCAATACCGCAATTACCGTGCCCAGTGACCAGGGCGGCAGTGGAACTTTAATGGCCAACCTCCCCCTTTATGGGACCTTCCAGAACTGGAAAAGCAAAACTTGGTTATTCCACGCGTTATCCAACACCCTTGGCGGCAGCAAACAGCATCAGCACCATGATACCATTCCAGACACCGTGGGCAACAATGGGAGCGTAAATAGTGCCCGTCCGTTCGTAAAGCCAAGCCAAACCAATACCACCCAAACTAAGCGGTACAAGCCTCAACAAATCAAAATGCATGAGGCCGAAAATTACCCCTGCCACTATCAGCCCTCCCGTAAGCCCAATGCGCTGTTTGAGAGCGGGATATAAAAACCCCCGGAAAAAGGATTCCTCACCCAGGGGGGCAATTATTACAGCCAGAAATAAAGGCAGCAACAGGTCGCGACCGTTTTCCGCTTCCAGCACCAGTTTTGCAAAAGGTTGTAATTGCGGCTGCCCGGGTACCAGCCGGTCAATAACGGTGCCTGACAGGATAACCACGACAAAAATACCCACTCCCCAACGAAAAGCGGTCAAAAATGTGCGGGCAAAAGGCTTGCACAGATAGCCGATTTGTTTGAAGGAACCGCTGTACTTTAAAACCAGGTAATAGTACAACACCAAAAAAATGAGCAGCGTCTGTATCGTCCCGCCCAGGATGAACTGCGCTTTCACTCCCGCCTGAAAACCGTTCAGCAGCGGCAGCACCACACTGCCCGCCAGGAAACTTGCGCCGGAAATCACCAGTAATGCGGTCAAGGCGTCGGCAACATTCCAGGGCACCCGGTTATCTTTCATCTTTGAACCTCCCCCATTCAGTATATCCTATTATCCTTAAGTAATAAAGATACTGACAAAGTCAATGTCGTCATTGACACTACCGCAAAAAAAGAATCCGGGGATGAGGTGACTACAGTACCGTTCTCCGGCACAATTTCTCCCGGCAAGTGTCCCACTCCCGGCAAAATATGTACGTGAAATGAGTTTTTGGCAATTTCAAAGATACATTATATATCACCACGATGTGGTTATAATAAACACTAGACATTATTCCATAAAGTAGATTTTTTTATCAACAAAAAGGAGAGTTGCATCATGGTAGCATTTTGGACAGTTGTGGGTGTGCTCCTGCTAGTGCTGTTTTTTGGTTACCTGGCATACTACGTACGCACGCAACCCCAGCGCAAACCCGGCCTGGGGAAGGAAGTTTCCAGGGAACATCTTACCGTCATGGCCAGGGATCCCCACTGGTTATTTGCTTACTGGGATTTACCGGAGAAGCTTACGGACAACAGGCATGGGCAAAAGATACTCAGAGTCTACCACCTGACAGGTACAAACCAATTTGACCCGAAACATACCCCTTATTTTGATATTGAACTTACCCCCGAAGCGGACAACTGGCATATCAAAAATTTACAGGCCGGGGAAACATATGTGCTGGAAATCGGCCTGCGCCTGCCTGACGGCACTTTTAAAGCATTGGCCAGGTCCCGGCGGGTAACCACTCCTTTTGACAGCAAAGGCGTAATTGACCCTCGCTGGCAGCCTATTGACGAAGTTTGGGTGACTGCCGGTGGTCGTCATTTCGGGAAGGCCTCAGAGTACATATACGAAAGGAATGATTAAATGCCAAACGGGTATCTAAGCCTGGTGCTCCATGCCCATCTTCCTTTTGTGCGGCACCGGGATAAAAGTTATTTTCTGCAGGAACGGTGGTTTTTTGAGGCCCTCACCGAATGCTACATTCCATTGGTAAAAATGTTGGACCGGCTGGTCGGTGACGGGCTCTTTTTCCGTCTCACCCTATCCCTCAGTCCACCACTGGTACATATGCTTCAGGACCGCTTGTTAAGTGACAGGTACATGGATTTTCTCGATAACCTCCGTGAATTGGCGGCAGCAGAAATCAGCCGTACGGAAAATGAGCCCCACTTCCACCGGTTGGCGCAAATGTACCGGGACTGGTTTGAAGAGGTGGAAATTATCTACGAATACTATGCCCGTGATTTAACTACCGCCTTTAAGAAATTTAAAGATGCCAACCGCCTGGAGATAATCACTTCGGGGGCAACTCACGCTTATCTCCCCCTGCTTACAGAACAGCCTCAGGCCGTAAAAGCACAAATCAAGTATGCCGTAGAGTGCCACCGGGAAATTTTTGATGAGACACCACCGGGGTTCTGGCTGCCGGAATGCGGCTATTACCCTGGTGTGGAAGAATACCTTGCCGAAGAAGGTATCAAATACTTTTTTGTTGACAGTCACGGGCTTCTTTTTGCCCGTCCTCAGCCCCGTTACGCTACCTATGCACCGGTAATCACACCCGCAAGTGTCGCTGCCTTTGCCAGGGATATGGAGACCGCCAAACAGGTCTGGAGCGCCGATGAGGGATACCCGGGAGACTATGACTACCGGGAATACTACCGGGACATTGGCTATGACCTGGATTGGAATTATATTAAACGCTTTATTCCCCACCGCCACCGGACCCATACCGGGATTAAATACTATCGTATTACCGGAAAAGGTGATCATAAGGCTCCCTATAATCCCGAGTGGGCCAGGGAAAAAACGGTAATACATGCAGGCAACTTTCTTTTTAATCGCTGTTTGCAGGCCCGGTATCTCAAAAGCCATATGGACAGGCCGCCCATGGTAGTAGCCCCGTACGATGCCGAATTGTTCGGTCACTGGTGGTTTGAAGGCCCTCAATGGCTGGAGTTCTTGATTAGAAAAATTGTTTGTGATCAGGATGAACTGGAATTGATATCCCCGGCAGATTATCTGGAACGTTACCCGCATAACCAGCCGGCGGTACCCTGCCAGTCCAGCTGGGGCAATGAGGGCTATAATGCTGTATGGCTGGAACAAAGCAACGATTGGGTTTACCGGCACCTGCACAGGGCGGCAAGAATGATGATAGAAATGGCCAATGCTTTTCCCCATGCCCGGGGCATAAAAAAACAGGCCCTGAACCAGGCCGCGCGGGAACTACTGCTTGCTCAAAGCAGCGACTGGGCCTTTATTATGAAAACCGGCACCATGGTGGGCTACGCCCGTGAGCGCACCGACAAGCACCTGGAACGCTTTCACCGGCTCTATGACAGTCTGGCCGCGGGAAAAATCAACAAACAGTGGCTTTACGAAATCGCCGCGGAGGACAATATCTTTCCCAACATTGATTACCGGGTATATACGTAGAGGAGGGACAAAAAGCCCCGTAAAAGCCTTCCTTAACTAAAGTCGCCACTACTCCGTGGATCATCGCAACTAAATAACAAGGGGTTCGTCCCGGAAAAGGGAACCCCGTTACCGCCTGTATCTGGAGGCCATGTCTTTTAAGCTTGCCATGGTCTCCCGGTCAAGCCTGTCGCTTGGGCACCGCCACTGCCAGTTGCCGGTGGCGGTGCCGGGAGTATTCATGCGCGCATTGTCGTCCAGGCAAAGGACATCCTGGAGCGGGATGATAACTTTTGCTGCATTGCTGCTGTAGGCAATCTCTATAAAGCCATGACATATCTCCCCGGCAGGCTGTCTTGGCTGGATGCCGAAAAAAATCCGTGCATGTCTGGCCACCTGCGGTGTCCGGGACAGGGACCGCCGGTACCAACCAAGAACAGTGTCATTATCGTGAGTCCCCGTATACAGAACAATATTTCTTTCAAAAAGGGCATTAAACAGTTCCTTCTCATCACTTTCAAAGGCAAACTGCAGTACCTGCATGCCCATAAAATTAAACCTGTCTTTCAAAGCCACCACCTGAGGGGTAATAAAACCCAGGTCCTCGGCAATTACCGGCAGTTTGCCCAAACAACCTTCAATAGTTTCAAAAAAGTCCTGTCCCGGTCCCTTGACCCACCGGCCGCGGGCGGCGGTCTTCGCCCCCACCGGAACCTCCCAGTAGGCCTCAAAGCCGCGGAAATGGTCTATCCGGGCAATATCCACCAGTTGAAAGGTGTTTTCCAGCCGCCGCCGCCACCAGAGGTACCCATCTTGCCTCATCCTGTCCCAGTTGTATAAAGGGTTTCCCCATAGCTGCCCGGTCTTGCTGAAATAGTCGGGGGGCACTCCGGCCACGGCAGCGGGCCTGCCGCTTTTATCCAGCTTGAAAAGCTCCGGATTGCTCCAGACATCGCTGCTGTCGTAGGAAACGTAAATGGGAATGTCCCCGATTACTTTAATCCCCTGGTCGTTGGCATACTTTTTTAACCGCAGCCACTGCTTGTGAAAAATGAACTGTTTGAAACAATGGTAGCGAATACCGTCACTCAACAGTTTGCGGTAATACTCCATAGCCCCGCGGTCCCGGGCCGCAGCGGTTGCCGTCCAGTGATGCCAGGCTGCCCCTCCGAAATATTCCTTCAGGGCCATAAACAGGGAGTAATCATGAAGCCAATAAGCTTTCTCATCCAAAAACCGGAGGTAGTCCCCACTCTTAGCGCTTTGATCAAATTTAGCAAAGGCTTTTTTCAGCAGTGTTTCCTTGTACTTTTTTACGGCGGGAAAGTCCACCCATTCACCGGGAAAATCAGACCTGTCCAGCGTTTCCAGGTCCTTCTCCTCCAGCAAACCTTCTTCCAGCAACCCGTGGATACTGATTAAAAGGATGTTTCCCGCAAAGGCCGACGGGCTTTGATAAGGCGACCAGCCATAGCCTACCGGGTTTAGGGGAAGTACCTGCCACAGGCTCTGGCCGCTTTCCCGGAGGAAGTCCACAAACCTGAAGGCTTCCGGGCCCAAGTCGCCGATACCGTGTTGAGAAGGCAGGGATGTGGGATGCAGGAGAATACCGCATTGCCTGTCCGTATTCATAAGAAGCATCATTCCCCCGAAGCTTTAAGTAAGAGTTTCCCCGCCAACGGCTCCAGTGTTACCACCAGCTTGCCGTTTTCCAGGGTGTATTCCCGGTCATCGTTAAGCACGTCAACCAAAACACCCCCGGCGCACCATTTTTCCAGGTCCAGGGTCAGTAACTTCCGTCCGCTCTCTCCCCGGTGGCAGAGCAGTACCGCCAGGCCGTCTTCCCTTGGCTGCCCGAACACGTCCCTGCCCTCTGTTATCCGCCGGAGATAACAGAAAATATCCGGGCCGGCCTGCACCGGTATCCATTCTCCTGTTTTCAAGACGTCATGGTCGTTTCGCAAATTAACCAGCTTCTTGTACCAGTTTAACAATTCCCCCTCTTCCCTTCCCCACGGGTAGGTACCCCGGTTATAAGGGTCCCCGTAACCTTCAGCACCGGCCTCATCGCCGTAGTAAATACAGGGCACTCCGGGAAATGTCATCTGGACAAGCACCAGCAGTTTCAGCCGTTTGATGCCAAGCAGCCTCTGTTCGGCAGGCAGGGAAAAATCAGCCTTTTGCCGCTGGGTCAGGATATGCTCCTTGGGGGCCTCTCCCAGCACCGTCAGTATTCGCGGTGTGTCATGACTACCCAACAGGTTCATGATGGAATAAAAATGCTCCAGCGGGTAGTTCTCAAAGAGGCTCATCAACGCCCGGTAGGTGTCCGCCGTGCTTCGCCGCTGCAAAAAAAACTCTACCAAGATATTTCTGAAAGGATAATTCGTCACCGAATCCAGTTCGTCACCCAACAAGTATTCTCTTCTCTCACCGTAACTGATCTTGTTGGACGCATCCTCCCACACCTCACCGATAATTACCGCTTCCGCATCCACATCTTTGACGGTCCGGCGCAGTTTTTTGATAAATTGGTCCGGCAGCTCGTCCGCTACATCCAGCCGCCAGCCCTTGGCGCCCAGTCTCATCCAGTGTCGTACCACGCTGTCCCGGTCGTGGAGAATGAAATCCTGGTAACTGGGTTCCAGTTCGTTGACATTGGGCAGGGTGTCAATCCCCCACCACGACTCGTACTTGTCAGGGTATTCATTAAAACGGTACCATGTGTAATAAGGAGATTCCGGCGACTGGTAGGCCCCCAGGGAAGGGTAGTTGCCTTTCTTATTGAAATAAATGCTGTCGCTGCCGGTATGACTGAAGACACCGTCCAGTATGATATGGATGCCCATCTCTGCCGCCTGCTCACACAGCAGGCGGAACTCCTCATTGTCGCCGTACATGGGGTCAATTTGCTTGTAATCGGCGGTGTCGTACTTGTGGTTACTGGGAGACAGAAAAATAGGATTAAAATAAATAACCTTGACACCCAGTTCCTGCAAATAGGGCAATTTTTTTCTCACTCCGGCCAGGTTCCCGCCAAAAAAATCCCAGCGAGCAACCTCACCGGTATCAATATCACGCACGTAAAAAGGGCTGTCTTCCCAATGCGCATGGATAAAAGCCTTCTCCTTCGGATTCAGTATCTTCCCGTCCGCGTTGCCGTTGTAAAAGCGGTCCACGTATATCTGGTAAATTACCACCTCTTTAAACCAGCCGGGAGTGGCGGTATCTTTGGCGTAAACCGTAATCTGGTAAGCCGGGGGAAGTCCCGGGGTGACCTGACCTTTACCGCCCAAGCAACGGCGGTTATTTCCGTAATATAAAACCTGCCCGTGAAGAGTAACGGTAAAATAATACCAGAGCAGTCCCGGTG
The DNA here is from genome assembly GCA_964529795.1 of uncultured Thermoanaerobacteraceae bacterium. Classification (GTDB taxonomy): domain Bacteria; phylum Bacillota; class JADQBR01; order JADQBR01; family JADQBR01; genus CAZGXM01. The sequence continues at coordinate 6,778 of CAZGXM010000051.1, read as the reverse complement.
CAGGCGGTGCGGTGATACGGGTCTCGTAAAGCCTGCTGTCATCGTTATGGTCGACCAGGTACATAAAGCGTGTCTCAAACCCGTCCTCATTCCCCCTGACCAATCTCAATGAAACATCCCGGGGCGGGTCCGTCGATGTCACTTTCAGCCGGATGGTCACGGAACATCCGCAGGCAACTGCTCCAAACGGTTTCCTGTAGGTTTCTTCATGAGAGTTATGATAGATATGACAATCACTCAACCCTAACCCTCCCCTTCAACGCTTTTGACAGGCCCTACCCTCTCCAGGTGAGAGAGGCAAAATGTAAATGTTTTGCAATAAACCACTCTTCCATTTGCTGGTTTAAATTGTGGAAATTTTTAACATTGTAATTCCCGGCACTTGATGTTTTACCATTAGTGTTCCCGTAAATATAGTGTATTTGAAAAGGGATAAATATGCGTAAACGGTAGAAAACAGAGCCGGAAAGGCATAACTTTTAAGAAAGGCAGAAAAAAAACCGGCGCATAACCGCCGGCTAGCTTTGTTTTAAAATAAGATTTATTTTCTTCTCCAAGTCCCCTGTCAGCGACTTGGCCACTTCCATCGTTTCCGCCTCGCCCAAAATCCTGTATTCCGGGCGGGTGGAATGAGGAACAGCCAAGACCCATCCTTGAGGGTAATTCACCATTACCCCGTCAGTAGTATCCACGACCTCGCGGGGGTACATCTCCAACAAGCGACGAAAAACCTGGCCTCTTGCCTCCCAGGGGCAGGGCAAAATTTTCTCTTCCAGAGGTTTTAAGGGCAAGCTCCTCAATAAATCGGCCAAAGTAAGATTTTCCCCGGCCAAATAGTCACAAATATGAATTAACTGGTTGTAACCGTCCCCCCATAAATAATACTGCTTCAGCCGCGGCTGCTTTTCCGTGATTTCCCTGTCCACCAACCGCGCCCAGTAAGCCACCGGGTTTGCTTTGGTTTTGATCACCCTGGCCCCAGGCGTAGCGGCAATTTTCTCCGCACTGTCGGCGACTGCTACCGGTACCGCCACCGCCCCGCCCTGGTTGTAATGAAAAAGCAGTCTGCTTAATATAAGCTGCAACAAACGCTGGTTTAACAGCCTGCCTTCCCGGGTATAAAGAAGCAACTTGTCTCCATTTAACGAAATTTCAGCCCCCAGTTCCGCTTGTCCCTGCTCCAAAACGTTCAACATACCCTGCCTGCTTTCCGTGAAAATGACCTGATGGCCCAACTCGTGAAAATGCCGCGCCCAAAATGGTAGCTTTAGACCGGAAACTGCCACCATTTTCCCTGTCGCCGCCCGCCGGCACAGGCCGCTGACCGCTTGCAGGTAGGCCGCTGTGGCCGGTTCCCGGTATTCGACTTCAGGCCATACATTGGCGGGTGCATAGCGAAACTCCTGCCGCTGCAGCAGCTGCCTCAGCTGACGGTAACGGTTGTTATCCAGGAAGGCCCCGCTAAAATCCAAAAAAGTGGGCTCTTGTTCGCCGTTTTCCCCCACACTCAAGTGACAGCCGGGTATTTTCGCCTTTATCACGTGAAATCTGGCAAGAGGCAGCGGGATATTGGCAAAAGTTTGCACATGCATTGCCGAAGCTTGAATGCCCAAAGTCATGGCCTTAAGTATTGTTTTAAAATACTCCTGTTCAGAGCCGGCAGACAACAATAGCACGTCTGTCTCTTTATGCCAGAGGTTTGCCAAAGCCCTTCCTAACGCCAGACCTTCCTCGGGAGTGGACAACTCCCGGTCCTGGACCGGGTTGCCCCAAACCAAATTCCGGGTCACTGTTTGTTCTGCCGCCACTTCTTTTTCCGGCCAGATGAGAATCCCGGGTTTCACAGTGCTCTTAGATGCAATCCGGGCGCCATTGCCCACTGCCGCCCCCTCAAAAATTCTTGCTCCCGGCAGTATCTCCACCCCGTGACCGACCACCGCACCGCGGATGGCGGCATCTCCCTTAACAGTAACTTCCGGCCAGATGACAGATTGTTTAATGGAAGCCCGCCCGTTTATATTCACCCGGTCACCGATAACGGTTAGCGGCCCAATTTCAGCACCAGCGGAAATATAGACATGATCCCCAATGACAACCGGTGGCATTAGTTTTGCCCCGGGCTCAACAACGCTTTTCCTACCCACCCGGATGCCGGGTTTCAGTTGACTGCCGCAGTTCAACGCCCATTTTGTGTTACCAGCCAACAGTTGGTACTGTGCCTGGCGGTACTGGTTCAAGTCCCCAATATCGCACCAGTAGCCGTCAAGGCTGACACCGTACATACCCAGTCCCTTTTCCAAAAGTAGCGGAAACAAGTTTTTACTGAAATCAAAAAATGTTCCGTCGGGTATATAAGCCAATACTTCCGGTTCCAATATGTAAATACCCGTATTGACCTTATCGCTGAAAACATCACTCCATGCGGGCTTTTCGTAAAACTTGGTTACCCTGCCTTCACTATCGGTGATTACCACCCCGTATTCCAGGGGCACTGTTGCCCGGGTCAGTACCAACGTGGCCAAGGCCTTTTTTTGACGATGAAACTCAATCGCCGGTCCTAAATCGAAATCGGTAAGGGCATCACCGCTGATAACAATAAAAGTGTCCCGGAGAAAATCCGCGGTATTTTTCACACTGCCTGCAGTACCCAGGGGAGAATCCTCCACAAAATAGGAAATATTGAGGCCGTAATCTTCACCACAGCCATATTGATTCTTCACTTTTTCCGGCAGGTACTGCAAGGTAATGCCCACATCAGTGATACCCAAATCCCGCAATAGTTCCAAGGCATAGCTCATCACCGGCCTGTTCACTAACGGCACCAACGGTTTGGGCAGGTCGCAGGTAAGTGGTCTCAGCCTGCTGCCCGCACCCCCGGCCATTACTATTCCCTGCAATATTATTCCCCCTTTCGAAAACTCATTCTCTGTACCATTAAAGAACTACGCAGCTGGTAACTGCCGCTGTAGTTCAAATCACAACTCAACAGTCCCTCGCGCGGCTTGGCAGGTGGCGCCGCCTTACTTTTATCGCCCAATACCTGCCGGTAGACCGCTAAAGTATTTTGCGCTATCACTTGCCAGTCGTATTTTTCCCTGATTAATCGGGCTGCGTTTCTTACCAGCTTTTCCGCTAATTTTTTGTTCTGCAATACCATCACAATGTTGGCTATCAGAGAATCCACACTACCCGGCCGAGCCTTTAAACCGTTCACTCCATGAGTAACGATTTCTCCCAGGCCGCCAGTATCGCTGGCCACCACCGGCGTAGCCGTGGCCATGCCTTCCAGGGCAACAATGCCAAAAGGTTCATAGAAGCTGGGGAAAACTGCCACAGCCGCCTGGTGATATAAACAGTTGCGGGTATCATCGTCAATAAATCCCGGAAAATCCACCTTATCCGCTATGCCCAATTGACCCGCGCGGGCAATCAGTTGGTCCCGCATGGGTCCCTTGCCGGCAATCACCAGCCTGGCCTGCGGCACTCGGTCCAGAACACCGGGCATGGCATCCAGCAGTACGTGGGCTCCCTTTTCCCGCACCAACCGGCCCACAAAAAAAATCAGCAGTTGCTCCGTCTCCTTCCGGCACCCACCGCTAATGCGGTACTCGGCAGGGTCAATGCCGTTGGGAATAATATCTATTTTATCCACCGGTAACTGAAACTGCCTTTCTACCTCGTGGTACATGTGGTCGCTGCAGACGATTACGCGCCATGCTTCGTATGTCAACCACCATTCCACGCTGTTGATATAATGCTGCAAATTATTATGCAGTCCCTGGTTCCGACCGGCCTCCGTGGCATGAATGGTGGCAACCAACGGTAGGCGACAAATGGTTTTCAGCATTCGTGCAGCATATGCCACCAACCAGTCATGCGCATGGACAATTGAATACCTGTTTTCCCGGGCCAACTCCACAGCTTTTTCCGCCAGTGTCATATTCAACTGCATTACCCAAGTGGCAAAATCCGGGGTACGTACCGGAAACTCACGGACACGGTGGACGGTTACCCGGCCTGCCTGCTGCAGGGAGGGCGCCTTGCCGTCGCCCACGCTAACAATGTCAATATCAATATCGTTACTCATAAATTTGCTCAACTGGCACACATGATTACCCAGCCCGCCGACACTTACCGGCGGGTATTCCCAGGTCAACATCAGAATTCTCACGCACTCTCAGCCCCTACACCTCAAATTCGTTGCCCTCCATTCTTACAGGCACTTGTCATCGTTGCTATACTTTGAAGTTATCCACATTTTACTTCAAAGCATAATTTCCCGGATATTAAAAAAGCGCCCTTCGTAAATTACGCAAAAGGCCCCGGCCTCAGCCCTACGGTAAATCACCGCGGTGAATCTCCATGCTCCAGTTCAAACCGTTGTTGTTATCCCAGTTGTTATTTTCATCATGGAAACAAAAATTGAAGCGACTGGTATCATTAAGTTGAATGTTTTTCACCCACCCGCGGTCTGTCCTGTCCATCTTCATATCGCTGATCTTTTGCCAGGAATCACTACCACCGTAACCGTAATGCAGGAACATTTGTTTCGCTCCCCGGGACAGCATCCCGTAGTACAACACTGTTACCTCATCGCCGGCAGTTGCCGGAATCGGGTCTACAGCCACCCCGTCGGGGTTATTGGCCTCTCGCATGGACTTTAACTTCATTTCCCTGTCGCCATAGCGTGAATCATTATTGCGGCTCATGTTAATCCCCCTTTCCAATCATCTTGTCATTTGTCTTTAATATTATGAAGCAACAGTCGAATTTCTATGTAATATGTAAATAAAAATTCTATCTGTGGGAAAAATGTACTACAAAGGAGATGAAATGGGGTGAGAATTCATGGAAATGAAGACCACAGACTGGAGTAATGCTTTTAGATACGGCGCCTACATCATTGGTTTAATTGCCATCCTATATTTTTTAGCAAAATTTATTGTCCCCATCCTTTGGCACCTGGTACGGTAAAATAATCAGGGGTCAGGTTTGGAAAACCTGACCCCCGGGGACAAGAATATGTGCTTAAAGTTTTTCAATATTGGTATGCGTTCAAAAATGACCCAGTGGTTAATGGGTCTATCGCATACTTTTCGAGCATCTTTTACTGAACCTTTTCCTGTTTGGTGGCTATATAATCCTCATACATGTAAACCAGCTCTTTATCAAAGAGGGAGCGTTTCAGGTCCACGGCCGCCGCCCTGATCCGGGCCAGCATCTCCACCGCCTCCTGGTCATCCAGATGAATGCCGTATTCATGGAACTTGGCAATAATGGCCTTGGTGCCCGAATGCTTGCCAATTACTATTTGGCGTTCCAAGCCCACTTCTTCCGGCGAAAATACCTCATAAGTAAGCGGGTTCTTTAAAGCACCGTCCGCATGTATGCCGGATTCATGGGCAAACATATTAGTACCTACAATAGCCTTCCATGCCGGCAAAGCTCGTCCTGAAGCCCTGGATACATACTCGGCCAGTTCACGAAACCGGTGCGTAACAAATTCCAAATCCGTGTCATCCAGGTATTTCAATGCCATCACCACTTCCTCCAAAGCGGCGTTACCGGCCCGCTCGCCCAGGCCCACAACCGTCACGCCGGCGTGAGTTGCCCCCGCCTGGATACCTGCAAAAGTATTGGCGGTAGCCATGCCAAAGTCATTGTGCATGTGCATTTCCACATCAATATTTACTTCCTTGATCAGGCACTTGATACGGTTATATGTTTCAAAAGGTGTCATGATTCCCACGGTATCGCAATAACGGATGCGGTCCGCCCCGGCATTTTTGGCCTCTCTGGCAAAACGCAACAAAAAGTCCATGTCACTGCGGGAAGCATCCTCGGCATTAACCGAGATATATAACCCCTTCTTCTTTGCATATTCCGCAGCCTTAACCATGTTCCGCAGTACATCTTCCCGGGTACTTTGCAGTTTATGCTGTATATGAATATCCGAAGTGGAAATGGAAATAGCCACTGCATCCACACCGCAGTCCAGGGAGTGCTTGATATCAGTAATAACCGCCCGGTTCCAAGCCATGATACTGGCTTTCAGACCGGCATTGACAATTTCCTTGATTACTTCCTTTTCATCTCCGCCCATCACCGGTATTCCCGCTTCGATCTGGCACACACCGATCTCATCCAGCAGCTTGGCAATTCTCAGTTTTTCCTTGTTGGCAAAAACAACCCCGGCGGTCTGTTCCCCGTCACGCAGCGTCGTATCCACAATAACAACATGTTTCCTGGTCATCTTGTCAACCTCCTTAGTGATTATTTTATTTTAAATGTAGCATTGTGCTGCAATAATTCGTGCGCTAATCGTAAAAACTTTTCTTCAGGTACGCAATAATGTGCCTCCTGACACGAAGCATAAAAAAACACCTCCAAAAATACCGGGAAGCGTTTCACCAGCAGCAATGTTTCGTTTCCCTACTTTACGAAATCATACCGGTCGTCCCCTCGATATAATAGCCTCCCTGGAAAAAGTCAAAAACTTCCCCTTGCTTGTACCATTAAATATTTATTCATCATGCCAAACAAAAATTCCTCCTTTTTAGGCGAAAATTAATGAAATTTTTTTATCTCATTTTATTGCAACAAACCTTTTGATATAACCTTAATACGCTGCTAAATATCTCATTTTTTCTTATAATGTTTCGCTGTATTTATTACCTGGTAATAATCTTTTTGCAGTATGTGGAAAGCATCCTTGTTGACGGCAGAACAAAAGCATTTCATGCCATTCGGCACTTATTGGTAATGCTTTTGTTCTTAC
>CAZGXM010000050.1:0-20637 GCA_964529795.1 uncultured Thermoanaerobacteraceae bacterium | reverse complement strand
GAACAACATCGGGGTATTTTTTTGCTTTGCTGCGAACGGGATAATTACAGTAATTTTACAGTAATTGCGGAATGGATTTCAGCTTCCCGTAAAAATACGTGACTGGCTTGGTTACTCGGATTAGTCCACAAAAGCTATAATGAGGACTGGCAAAGGCAAAGGCTGCCGCTACACCGGGTACCGTAAATATAGTTGCTTAGTTTAGCATAGAAAACACTGAAGCCCCGCGGAACTTGTGGCAAATTACACAGGGTAAGATAAATATGCCGCAGTTTAAATGTTTGTTTTTGCCGGAGGAATGGCACATACCCAAGTTTAACTATTCTGCTTGGGCAGGAAGGGGTAGACTGTTGGCCTTGATTCACGCGGGCCTTTGTCAACTTCCTATAATATTAATTATGTAAACTAAAATGGGGAAGACAGTATTTACTCATTGAAGAAAGGTCCATGGATATCCTCTCAAAGTTTGTTTTTACCAGGGGAAGGGCTATTCCCCTGTTGGACCGGAGCAGTGACTGCTGTCAAGCAGATTAGTATTATTATATACTCGAGTGTGGATTATATAGTCACATTAATCGGCGGACGGTGTAAAGACGGACGAGGGTTTGTAGATGGGTGACTACAGCTAGCAAAATTAGGGTGGCGGGGATCAGGTTAAATATACCCCCTAACATGATAATAAATAAACGCCCGTCACGGTTGCCTGGCAGGTAACGGAATATACCATCATGGACTTCAGGCAGGAAAGGTTTGCCGGTCAGAGCGTGGAATTTTTCCTTAAGCAGCATTGACATAGATAATCCAGCAAGGGTAGCCATGCTTACCAGTAAGACCATAGCGTTTCCAGCGGTGGAATACCAAGCATAGGCCATCCCCAGGATGATTAAAAAGTCTGCGTATCGGTCGAAAATAGCATCCAACAGCCCGCCAAAGTTGCTTTTTAAGAATTTGAGACGGGCAATCTCACCATCTACACCATCTATAATCGAGGTTAACTGTGCTAGTAGTCCTCCTAATGCAGGATGGAAAAACGAAAATAAAATTGAAGCTGTCACAGCAGTTAAAAATGAGCTAAAAGTTACCTGGTTGGGGGTAACGCCGGTGCGGGCTAAAAGCTTGGTTATTTTAAGTGAAACCTTGCGATTTAAGAAACGGGATACAGCGCCGTCTTTTGCAGGTACCAGCGAGTCAAGAAGCATTTTTTCAGCGTACTGGTAGCTGCAAATATCATCAACATCTGCCCAAAAGCCATTTACCAAGTGAATTTTCACTTGACGGCGAGCAGCGAGAATATTTACAGCATCAGTAAGAGTATAGCGGGATTGAGAAATTGCCTGTGAGAGAGCTTGCAAGAGGGCGCCGGTGCCCATGAAAAGGCCGCAGTCCACTGCGTTGAAACTTTCGATTTTTTTGCCAAGTAAAATTGCCCGGTTCTGCTCTATTTGAATTTTGGTGCATTCCGTTACATCGAAGATTTCTTGTAAACGTTTGTCGGCAGCCAGCAGAATTTCTTCCTTGTCGATATTTTTTGCGCTGGCAATGAAAGATTTGAGGACCTCCAGCCCGAAAATATGGTCAGACATCATTAAAATAAATTTTTCGCCATTGCGGAAATGTTGCTGAAAACTGAACGCTGATACGCCATTTCCCAGCTTCCAGTCGGGTTTGTAGACGTAAGTGATACTTACCCCGTACCTGGTCCCGTCTCCCAGGTAGTTTTTAATTTCCGGTGCTTTATAACCGGTGGTAATGATAATATTGTTGATGCCGCATTCGCGCAGGGAAAGGATGTTTCTTTCAATTAGGGAAAGACCTAATAAAGGAGTAAGAGGCTTGGGTCCGTCGAAATACGGACGCAGCCTCTTTCCTTCGCCAGCGGCGAGGATGACGGCACGCATTAGCGTTCTCTCCTTCCGGCGATAAATTCCGCTACCATTTTTTTAGCTTCAGTATCAGTATATTGGACAGGTGGCGATTTCATGGTGTAGGCGGAGATGGAGGTTAGGATGCCACCGACCTTTCGATCCAAGGCCAATTTCATGCAGCGAATCGCATCGATAATCACGCCACCGCTGTTAGGAGAGTCTTCTACAGAAAGTTTGACATCCAATATCAGCGGGACGTTACCAAACCCCCTTCCTTCCATCCTGATATGGCAAATTTTATTATCATTCAGCCAGGGTACATAGTCGCTGGGGCCGATATGAATATTTTCTGCAGCCAGCGGGGTTTCCAGTTCTGCTTGCACTGCCTGGGTTTTTGATTTTTTCTTAGAAGTCAACCGTTTATGGTTTAGCATGTTCAGGAAATCGGTGTTTCCGCCAAAGTTTAACTGGTAGGTGCGATCAAGCACTACACCGCGGTTTTCAAAAAGCTTGGCTAGCGTGCGATGGATAATAGTTGCTCCCACTTGGCTTTTCACATCATCACCGATGATAGGAATATTCTTCTGGCGGAATCTTTCAGCCCAGTCTTCATCAGAAGCTATAAAAACCGGCATAGCATTGATAAAACCGACATTTGTCTCCAGACAGGCTCCGGCGTAAAACCTGGCTGCTTTTTCCGACCCTACCGGCAAATAATTGATTAAAATCTCTGCTTCACTTTCTTTTAGAACTTTCACCACATCGCATGGTTCCTGGTCGGCTACTACAAATGTTTTATCTTCGGGGTAATCTTTCATGTGTTCGGAAACGCTATCCAAAACAGGACCCATTTGAACAGTAACGGGGTAGTCCGGCAAGTTCTCATAAAAAACAGTAGTACAGTTTGGTTTGGCAAAAATAGCTTCTTTAAGGCTCTTGCCAACCTTCCGTTTGTCCACATCAAATGCCGCTACCACATTGATGTCCCCGGGCTTGTATCCGCCTAAATCATAATTCATCAGACCAATTACGTTTTCTGGCGAGTTTTTATACATTTCTATTCCTTGAAGTAAAGCACCGGCACAGTTTCCCATACCTACAATGGCAATCTTTATCTTGCTCATGAGCATTCCCCCCTCAATCTCATTTGCTTTGGAAATTAAAACCGTGATAAAGGTATAGGAGATAAACTGAACAGCAAACCTTCAAGACTGTTTTGGTTGGCGTTATGAAAAATTGTTGCCATCTTCGAGTATCAGTCCAATCAGATGAAAGCGAACACCTCCTTAAAGCAAGTTATAGTTATGTTTGATATATATTTCTGTATAAATTTTAGGGAGATAAAAAAAACCCGATACTAGATCGGGAGTGTTGCAATTTGCTGTTGCTCAATAAACTGGTATTACAGCAAAATTTTAACTTTTCAATTATCAAAATAAAAACACTCCCAGCTTAACTTTGGCAAAAAATAAAGAATATACTTGGCAGAAGTAAAAGCAAGTAATTCAATACAAGAGTTAAATCGGAAATATTTACAAAAGATTTACGCTTAAGCATTATTATAAATAAGCTTTAATCAAAAGTCAATACATTTGGAGCTGATCCAACCGTAACTTATAATAGAAAAGCCACCTACTGTTCCCGCCATTCTTCCATAGTGCTGTTCCTCCTTCTTTGTAAAATCCAACTTATCTCATAATAAAGCTGAGTGCAGAGGTTACTTTCTGCAATCGCTTCCCAGTATATCCAATTTTTTCACCCCACTCTGGCCGTTAGCCGGATGCATTTCTCAGTGAATGTTCATATAGCTCCAAATTAGGCATCCCGTACTTACGCGCTGCTGTCAATGTTTCTTCCAGGTCATAGCCTACCCGGCGGTTTATGAACTCAGGTTTCCCCCCGCTGAGGTCAATGATACCGTAAGCGGCCCGGGTATCCCCGTCCAGGGGTCGGCCCACACTACCCACATTGAATATTTTCTTTCCTGCCGCTTCACCAAGATAAGGTACGTGGGAATGGCCGCAGACAACTATCTCCTCAGTGACCCCTGCCAGCATAACGTTATGCTGGTCCTTGGTGCGGCGGTCCATGATTTCAGTGACCGACCGGGGCGACCCGTGCACGCAGAGAATATCAACCCCCTGGTAATTAATTGACCCTTGATAAGTTAAATCCGTGAGGAAACGAACCTGTCCATCTGCAAGTTTCTCTTTGGCATAAAGATAAAAATGATATTGGACCTGCTCTGTTGCGGCATCGGGCGGTTCTTGCAGCCACATGTCGGTATTTCCCTTAAGCCAATACAGTGGGTTTAGTCCTTTCATGGTTTGAAAAACCGCCGCCGGTTCAGGGCCGAACATTACCAGGTCCCCGAGATATACCAGGTCGCTTACCTCCCGGGCCTGCATATCTTGCAAAACCGCATCCAAGGCAAAAGCATTTCCATGAATATCAGCCAAAACTGCTAATTTCACCTACCGTCCCTCCAATGGATAGTTTTTACTCGCCGATAATTTTTACCAGTACCCGTTTTTTCCGCTTGCCGTCAAATTCACCGTAAAAGATTTGCTCCCAGGGACCAAAGTCCAGTTTGCCATCGGTGACTGCTACCACCACTTCCCTGCCCATGATGGTGCGCTTCAAATGGGCGTCGGCGTTGTCTTCAAAGCCGTTGTGGCGGTAACGGGAGTAGGGCTTTTCCGGTGCCAGTCCTTCCAGCCAGTCCTCAAAATCCTGGTGCAGTCCCGGTTCATCATCGTTTATAAAGACACTGGCAGTAATATGCATGGCATTGCACAGGAGCAGCCCCTCTTTGATACCGCTTTCCTTCAGGCACTGTTCCACCTGTGGCGTGATGTTTATCAACTCCCGCCGTCTTGACATCTCAAACCACAGTTCTTTCCGGTAATGCTTCATATTAAGTCACCAACCTTTCAGTAGTTCAATAATATAATTTCAACATCAATTCGGATCAGCCAAATCACTGTTAACAGAAAAATCTGTTGTGGGGAACCGTAACCTTTTATTTTAAATCTTTTAGCAGTTCCCGGGCGGTTTCCGCATCGTCCTTTGCCACCTGAATTTGTACCGGTCCCATCAGCGGGTTGAACCTGGTACCGAAAGTACCCAGGGTAAACAAATCCTGCAGGTTTTCTCCTTTGGCAAAATAGCGAATACCGGCATCTTCCAAGATGGATTTGGCCACGGCGATTGTCGCCGGGTTCCCAGCGGCAAAGACTGTTACCAGCTCTACAAAGGCCGGCTCCGGTTCCGGTGGCAGTTCTTCCACCAGTGGCATCTTGCAGTCGGGGCATTCCTTGATACTCTCTACATATTCGTACTTGCATTTCGGGCAGAACATTTTTTTGCCTCCCAGTTTATTTATCGCGAATAATGGACTCAATAATGTGCTCTGCAGCCCACTCTTTGCGGGAAACATATGTTAATAGCACTGTTTTCGGAAATAATTTTTTCTTAATCATCGGGACGGTCCAACCCTGCTGGTGTAATTTTAACACTTCCCCGGTAAGGTTCTCCAGGTAGTTAAGCTTTGTATTTATCATTTCTTTACCGTTGGCAACCGGTCCTGCATGAGCACAAAAAACAGTTTGAAAATCCAACTGCACCAGTTTGCGCAAAGAAGAAATTATTTGGGGAATGCTTTCATATCTGAGAATCAGTTTGGGTTTGGGTGTTACCACCAGGTCCCCGGTAAAAACTATCCCCCTCTCCCTGTTGTAAATGGCCACATGGTCGGGGGAATGCCCGGGGGTCTCTATCACCTGCCAGTCTGAATTTTTACCGTTTAACAGTGCCCCCAAGGGCAGCGGGTCGAATCCCCTACGCTCACCCCAGAAAAAATGCCGGTATAACGGCAGGTGGGTATCCTGTCTGCAGATATCCAGCGCTTTTGGATGAATGTAAAGCGGTATATCGTAATTGTCAAGCCAGGGAGCATTGCCGCTGTGGTCTTCATGATAATGAGTCAGTACCGCCTGCCTTATTTGCTGGGACTGAAAAAACTCAATATATTCGCGGGCAAACTTGCTAGGACCGGTATCCACCAGCAGGCCGTCTACGAAATAAGTATAAACCTTCAAGCGGAAGTTAAACAACCTGGCTACTGTTTTTGCACAGAGAACATCATTGTATTTGCTGACAACTATGGTCAAAAGACCAACCTCCTGACAGCAATAAACTTGCTATTTCAGGTTATAAAGTGGAAATTCCCTTTATTGGCAGAACTTTGTCAACCCCCTACCACGTCATTTCAGCATAATACGCAGTTTGGCTGTTGTATGATGTTAGCGAAACATGCTGGGAGGTTGAACAATTTGAAGACATACTTAAAAATAATAATGTTCTTTAGTGTAATCTCCGTTGTCGCTCTATCCGTCACGACAGCTTATGCAACCAATGAGGAAAGTATCAAAATAATTATTGCCGGTAGCCGCGATGATGCCGGGTATTTGGCAGAGAAAGCAATTCATTATGCGCCGCCGGTTTTGGTAGCTGGCAGGGTCTTGGTACCGTTACGGGCAGTTGCGGAAGTGCTGGGATTTGCGGTTTCATGGGACAGGCAAAGCCGCAGTATCGGTTTAAGTAAAAATGAAACAAAGCTGGTGCTGATGATTGGTAAAAAAAAGGCTGTTGTAAACTCTCAAGTTATTAACTTGGATGTAGCTCCCAGAATAATAAACGGGCGTACCCTGGTGCCCCTGCGCTTTGTTTCCCGGGCCCTGAACTGGTCCGTCCACTTTGAAAAAGATTTTCAGGGATATCCCACCGTTTGGGTAACCCCTTATTCCTTAATTACAGCCAAAGACTATGGCAACCTGACTGCAGCGTACCGGAAATCTCCGGGCTTTACTCTGGATTACGGCTGGCAGGTTGATGCATATACCCTGAGACCGGGCAAGGAAACCGCCCGGGGGATTAAACTGGGTGACAGTATTGGTAAAGTGCGCCATGCTTATGGTGTCCCCTTTCGCGACGAACTTGATGAAAATCAGACCGGCAGGCTAATGTATCCCTTCCTTCCCCTCCCCTATTCCGAACCTTCCGGTGCTATGTTGTTCCGTTTTCAAGAAGGAAAAATGGTTGAAGCGATTCTCTTTTGAGGCACTTCTCCCCTGCTGCTTTATGCAGTGTGCATTTCCGGCAATGGTTCAATTCACTCTTGATTGTCATCAGTTCCGTCAGCAGTTCTTGCCCGGCCATCTCTCTCCTGTCAGGTTCATTTTTTATTTCTTAAATATTTTCTTTCCAGCCACCCGTACAGCCTGCCGGCAATCCCTGCCCGGTACAGCCAGTACACCGCTCCAACAATGAGGGCAATGACAACAGCGCCAATCCAGCTGTAGCGGTCTACCAACGTCATTGCATAACGCCAGTTGCGACCAAGTATGTACCCGAGTACCACCATATAAACCACCCAGGGCGTAACCCCCAGCCAGGTGTAAAAGTAAAAACGCCGGGGTGCCATTTGGGTCATCCCGGCAAAATAAGATACATAGTTACGGAAAAATAACAATCTGCCGAAAGCCACCACCGGAATACCGAACCTGGAAAACCACTGTTCTGTTTTCCGAAAACGTTTTTTGGAAAAACCGATGTAACGGCCGTAGTTTAATAATACCGGCCTACCCCCTACCCGGCCTATCCAGTACGGGAAAGTGCAGGCGACAGTATAACCCAGTGATGCACTGATAATGGCGAGCAGTAGCGATATTTTCCCCTGGGAAGCCAAAAAACCGTAAAATAAAAGAAAAGTGCCGCCGGGGAAGGGAATGGTTAATCCCTCGATAAAAAGCGCTGCGGCAGCTCCCCAATAGCCCAATTTGGCTGCCAGGTCAAATAACTGTGCAAAGTCTATACCCCAAATCTGCAAGAACGTACACTCCTCAGCTTCAGGTGTGGTTTCTCACGGTACTAAACGGTACTAAAATGACATTTCGTTAAAAGGTGACGGGATTCCTTTTTTCCTGTCCAGCAATAATTTTATCGAGAAGTTGAAAAAATCCCCGACAAAGTTGAAAACCCCCGTTAGAGGCCTTCTGACAAGTCATTGATTGTGCCGTTTCCTGTACTGCAGCCAAAAATACAGCAATGTTATCATTACCAAAATTGCCGCCATGGTAACGACCGGATATTCTCGCAACAGGAATAAAAGATTTAAATCCATACAGTCACCCCGAAAGCCGGTTAATTTATTTGTATTATTTCCCAATCAGGTTATCTTTAATATTTTGGCGGCATTTGCCCATAAAATTTTTTCAATTTGTTCCTTGCTGATCGGCAATGCTCTGATATCCGCGATGTTTTCCTTTACGCCGCTTACCCCGGGCCAATCGGAACCGAAAATAATTTTGTCTGTATTGCGTTCAAATTCCGGGAAATACGTCAACAATTTCTTCGGCGGCAGACCGGCTATTTCCATATACAAGTTTTGATGGATACGGCTTAAAAAAAATGCTTCCCGGTACCAAAATCCCCTGCCGCTGTGAGACATGATTAAGGTCAATCCAGGAAAATCAACGGCAACATCGTCAAAATAAACGGGGTTGCCGTATTTTATCCGTGAACCCTTGAAAATTGACGAACCGGTATGAAACATAATGGGGATGCCCAACTCCCGCGCCTTGGCGTACAGGGGGTACAACCGGGCGTCGTTGGGATAGAAAAACTGGTAGGTGGGGTACATTTTGACACCCCTGATACCTTCCTTCTCCACCAGGTTTTCCAGTAGCCTTACCGGTTGTGCATCGACAAAGGGATTGATGTTTGCAAAGGGAATTAATCCTGGCTTATCCTTGCAAAAATCTATCACCGCCCGGTTGCTTGTGATACCGGTGGTAACGGGACTGTTTTCCGCAACAATGACCGCGTAATCAACACCATTTTCCTCCATCAGTTCCAAAAATCTGTCCCGGTTGCTGTAGGTGCGGCAGAATTGCCTGAAATCGCCTGCAAAAGACCGGGCCATCCACTCCAGTACCCAGGGGTGAAAGCTGTCGGCAAAGGAGGGATGGACATGGAAGTCAATTACCGGCATCTCATCTCCCCGCTTCCTGTCCCGTAATTTCCGCCAGTTTTTCCTTGACAGCCCTCCGGTTCTTTAAAAACCGGTCCCGGGTGACAAAAATCCACTCGGCCAAATGTCGTTTGCGGTGTTCCGGCGTCCAAAAGTGGTCTTGTTTTGCGACAATTTCCAGTGAACCATTAATTAAATTCCCCCCGGTAAGACAGAATACGCACTGGACCCTGCCGCCGGCGCTAATGCGAAAGGAACGGCTGTAACATACCGGGCACTGATTTTCTTCCGGCTGGCGGCGGGGTATTTCCCGGTTTAACAGTACTTCAGCCAATCGACCAGCGGCCAGTAAATATTCTTCGTTGAGAGTTACCTCAGCGGGACCTGGTGCATAAGCTTCCAGGTAATCAACAACACTAAAGCCGTAGGCAAAAGCCAGTTGATTCAAAAACTCAATCCCCAACGGGTTCCAAAGCTTGTTCCCGGCCACGGAAACAGTGACCGCCCGGCGGCTGATATCGACCCTGTCCAGGTGAGGTGAAAGCATTAGCGCCCGGTCAATAACAGTCTTGATGATACCGCTGGGACTGAATAAATATGTGGGAGCAGCCAATACCAACCCTTTTGCCTGGAGCATTTTTTCCAGTAAAACATGCATATCGTCTTTTTGCACGCAGCGTCCTTTAAAGGCGCAGGCCAGGCAGCCGCGGCATACACTTATGTCCAGTCCGTCCAGGTAGACAATTTCGGTATCCGCCCCCAGGGCAGCGCACCGGGACAAGACCGAACGCACCAGGACATCGCAGTTTCCCAAGCGCCTTTTTGAACCAACCAACCCCAAAATAGATGACATGGTTATTTACTCTCCTTTCGCAAGATAAGTTTCCATTGCCCGGTTTAATGCCTGAGGCTGCTCGATCATTGCCATGTGCCCCGCATCTTTAATGGTCTCCAAGCGGGCAAATTCCAGGCCGGAAGCCAATTCCTCACTTAAAGGCACGGGAGTGAACTTGTCGTCCGCGCCACAGACAACCAGCGCCGGCTGCTTGATTTTCTCGAGTCTGCCTCTCAGGTCATAATTCTGGCAGGCCTTGAAGTCATTGTATGCCAGGGCCGGGTCCTGCTGTAACAGTTCGTTTTTCGCCTGCTGCACCAGCAACCGGTCAGTTTTTCGCGAAAAGGCATAGTCAAAAAAATCAAGGTCCAGGTGTCCTTTTTGCAAGGACGTCAAAAATTTCCTTGACACCGGCAAATAGCCGCCGGTGCCCACCAGAATCAAGCCATCCACCGCTGCCGGGTAGTTAAGCGCCAGCGTCAAGGAAATGGCACCACCCATGGAGTGCCCTACAAGTATGACCGGCCCCAGCTTTTTGGCCTGCAGCCAGCGGAAAATGGCGCTGGCAAAGCCTGCCACAGTAGCGGGCAAAGGACCGGGTGATTGCCCGTGGCCCGGCAAATCCAGCGCAAAGCAGCGGTAAGCGGCGCTGAAATATTTTAGTTGATACAACCAGTGGCGATGATTACCAATGGCGCCGTGAATAAATAGCAAACTTTTACCTCCGGTGCTGTCACACCGTTCAACATAAAACATTGTCACCCTTCCTTTTAAAAAGAAAATGGTATAATTATAAACAGTCCGACCACAATCAAAGGAGGCAGACCATGGAAAAATTGGTAGCGGTTTTTCGCGGTACTTTGGAAGAAAGCAGTCATTACGGGCATGTTGCTGTTGTCAATATTCAGGGAAAAATCCTGAGTTCTTTGGGTAACCCCGACTATCTAACCTACATCCGTTCCGCAGCAAAACCGTTGCAGGTAATCCCCCTGCTGTTGGATGGTCTGGACCGGGAATTTGGTTTTACAGGCACGGAATTGGCGGTTATGTGCGGTTCCCACGGGGGAGAAGCAATTCACCGGCAAGCAGTGGCAAGTATTTTAAAGAAAATCGGTTTGGATTGCTCCTATCTCCAGTGCGGGACTCACCAGCCATTTTCCCGGGCCGAGAGAAAACGCTTGCTGGAACTGGGTGAAAAACCAACAAGTTTACATAATAATTGTTCTGGTAAACATGCCGCCATGTTGACCCTATCCGCAAAACATGGTTTTGATTTATCCACCTACTTGAACCCGGAACACCCGGTACAGCAAAGAATGTTGGACACTGTAGCCGCGTTGTCGCAATTCGACCGCGACCAAATCATTACCGGCGTTGACGGCTGTGGTGTGCCGGTTTTCGGTTTGCCTTTGTCCGGTATGGCCCTGGCTTATGCCAACCTGAGCAATCCCGGGCGGCTCCCTGAACAGTATCAAAGCGCATGTGAAAAAATCTGTCACGTCATGTCCCGGCACCCGGAAATGGTCAGTGCCACCGGTGCCCTGGACCACTGTCTGATGGCCACCGCCGCAGGCAGGCTAATCGCCAAAAGCGGCGCCGAAGCAGTTTACTGCCTGGGTGTACCCGGGAGAAATTACGGTATTGCCCTGAAAATTATCGATGGCAATCAGCGCGCAGTCCCTCCCGCGGTAGTGACACTCTTGTATCAACTGGGTGTATTGACTGAAAGCGATGTTGGTCAGTTGAAGCAATTCAGCCAACCGTCACTGAAAAATAACCGTGGTGACATAATCGGGCATCTGGAAGCAGCCTTGACAATCCCACCAGTAAAATAGTCACGAATGTTATTGGGCCACCCGCACACCTCCGGTCGGGTTTATTCTCCTTCAAGAAGACAGGTGCCACTAAAAGAGCAAGTATTTTCTTTACACATTTCTAATATGATGTTTACGAAATATCAACTTAATAATTCTGGAAAGAAGCGATGATACCTGCCTGACTTAAGAATATTGTGTCGTTTTTTTCTTTCTTGTTGATAGCAGCAGGAAAAACCACGTACTTGGGAGAATAACTTCGGGTACAAACTTAACTGGAGGTGTTTGCCATGTTTGTCAGAGACCACATGACGCCCAACCCGATTACCATTGCTAAAGACATGTCAGTGCTTGACGCTTTGGAGCTAATGCGCCAGCATAACATCCGCCGCCTACCCGTCACTCACGCCAGGAAATTATTGGGCCTGGTAACGGAGCAGGATTTGCTGAAAATTTCGCCGTCCCCTGCCACGACACTCAGTGTATTTGAAATGAACTATTTGATATCAAAGATGACCGTAAAAGACGTCATGAACAAAGAACCCGCCAGCGTTGACCCGGATACTCCCATTGAGGAAGCTGCGCGAATGATGCGGGATGGGAAAAAAAATGAACTGCTGGTGGTTACCGGCGACCGCTTGGAAGGAATTATTACCCAAACCGATTTATTCGAAGCATTGATACGCCTGTTTGGTTTCCGCCGCCCCGGCATCAGAATTACGCTGGAAGTAGAAGACAAGGTCGGTGTTTTGGCGAAAATCACGGAAATTATCAAGGAGGCACAGATTAATATCATCAGTATCGCAAACCGGCAGGCGGACGGCAACCAGACCGAAATGGTCCTGCGTTTGGGTACCCATGACAGTTCAACTATTGCAAAAAAGCTGGAGGAAGCAGGGTTTGTTATCCGGCATATAGATTAGCAAAGACAAGGCCGATGTTAACTGCCTGCTTGTTAACACCGGCCTTACTTATTTTATGGGGTGCCAATAAATTCAGCTCAGGATAACCTACAGGTTTTCAAAAACCTGCTTGTAAGCCAGGGCGTCCTCTGCCTGCCTGCCGCCAGACTCGCAGATCACAGTCGGTGACAGCCGCTGCGCTTTGATTAGCTGGGCCAGGGGCAGGAAATCCGGGCCGAAATTTTTATCCTCCAAGTTTCTGTGGCGCTTTTCTCCCCCGGCAGTGTATTCAATTGGACTAAAATGCACGTGCAGGTACTCCAGAGTATCCCGGCCCAATTTACTCTCAATTTTTTCCGCAATTGCTTCAAAGTGCTCGATCCGGGTAAGGCCGCCGCCGCTTACAGCATGGAGGTGGGCAAAGTCCACAGTGGGAATGACACTGTCTGACAGTTTACAGAGGGCAATGACCTCATCAATAGATCCCAATTGACTATGTTTGCCCATTGTTTCCGGCGCCAATTTAATGTGGGACAGCCCTTCCTGCCGGGCAGTGTTTAAAATTTCTTCCAAATTTTTTAAAGCGGTGGAAAGAGCTTCCTCCCTGCTATGCTTTCCGATACCACCCGGGTGAAAGACCACTGGTGATGCGCCTAACCACTCGGCGACGCGCAGGGATTTCAGCAGGTGCTTTTGACTTTTTGCCTGTCCTTCCTTGTCATCATTGGCTAAATTAATGTAATAGGGTGCATGTATGCTGACGGCAATGCCCTCTTTCGCCGCAGCCTCACCGATCTCCCGGGCAGTTTCCTCTTTAATCCGTACTCCCCTGCCGCACTGGTACTCGTATGCTGATAAGCCGATGCTTTTCAGCCAGGACGGCACGTCTTTGGAAGTTTTGCCTCCTGATTGATAGAATAACTGTGAGTTTCCGGCGGGACCGAAACGTATCATGTAAAAACTCCTTTTCTCGCTAATTTCTAGATGAACTGTACCTGGTCGGGTCTACTGCCGAAGCGGTAGGCGGTAATGCCTTTGCAACCCAGTTTATGTGCTGACAGGATCAGGCTTCCAACTTCTGCTACCGTGGTGTCAAAGGGTAAATTTACGGTTTTACTGACAGCGTTATCACAATAACGTTGAAATGCCGCCTGCATTTTCACATGCCATCCGGGAGCAATATCCAGGGCAGTGACAAAAATCCGTCTCATTTCCTCGGGTAAAGACATATCAAATTTTATAGTTCCCCTTTCCCGGCAGCGTTTTAATATTTCCCGGACGTTTTTGACATTTTTTTGCTCCAGGTATTTTTCAAAATACGGGTTGGCCAAATAAGCTGTCTTGTTTTCCATAATCTTTTTCTTGTAAATCAATAAAAAGACCGGTTCAATACCGGAGCTGCAGTTGGCCAGCAAACTGATGCTACCGGTGGGTGCAATGGTGGTACAGGTGGCATTGCGGCGCGGTGTTTTCAAATTACTATGAGCAAATGCCGGGAACGGGCCCCGTTCTGCCGCCAGCACTGCCGATGCCTGGTGGGCTTTCTCCTGTATGAATTTCATTATTTTTACCGCCAATTTCAGCGCTTTTTGGGAATCATAGGGAATTTCCAACTGGAATAAAAGGTCCGCCCATCCCATCACTCCCAGACCTATTTTCCTGGTCTTTTTCGTGATACTCAGGATCTGGGGTAAGGGGTAGTAGTTGCTGTCCAGCACATTGTCCAGGAAACGGACCGCGGCAAAGACCGTTTGCGCCAGTTTGGGCCAATTAACTGCTCGATTTTCGGTCATATTTGCCAGGTTAACTGACCCCAGGACACAACTTTCATAATTCAGCAGCGGCTGCTCGCCACAAGGATTTGTGGCTTCAATTGTCCCCAGCTCAGGTGTGGGATTGTATCTATTGATACGGTCAGCAAATAAAATTCCCGGTTCCCCGTTTAGCCATGTGTGATAAACAAGCGTATTAAACAGGTCTTTTGCCGGAACAGTACGGAAAGATTTGCCGTGAAACTTCAATTCCACTTGTTCGTCGTATTTGAGCTTGGTAATAAACTCATCGGTAATCGCCACAGACAGGTTGAAATTTGCCAAACGCCCGGGAACACTTTTGGCCTTGATAAAATCCATGATATCCGGATGATCTATTCGCAGCACACCCATGTTGGCTCCCCGTCTTACCCCGCCCTGCTTGATAGCT
The DNA here is from genome assembly GCA_964529795.1 of uncultured Thermoanaerobacteraceae bacterium. Lineage (GTDB taxonomy): Bacteria > Bacillota > JADQBR01 > JADQBR01 > JADQBR01 > CAZGXM01. The sequence goes on along the minus strand of CAZGXM010000050.1, from coordinate 5,986 downwards.
TCAGTGGCTTCATTGTAAACGGAAATAATCGCTAGCGGTCCGGAGGTGATGCCGCCGGTGGCATCAATCACGGTGCCGCGGGGACGAATGTTGGAAAAAGAAAACCCGGTTCCTCCTCCGGATTTATGCAGCAGAGCGGCGTTTTTCAGGGTTGTAAAAATGCTGTCCAAAGAGTCTTCAACAGGCAAGACAAAACATGCTGCCAGCTGCCCCTTTTCTTTGCCTGCATTAATTAATGTGGGAGTGTTGGGCAGAAAATCAAGGGAGGACATTAACTCGTAAAATCTTTCTTCCCACCGGGCGCTCTCGCCGCCGGCAAAATCCCGCTCTACTCCTGCCACTGCGGCTGCGACCCGGTGAAAAAAATCTTCGGGGGTTTCCTTCTTGCCGTTTTTATCTGTTTGCAGGTACCGGTTTTCCAGCAGCAATTTACCGGTTTCGGAAAGATTATCAGGCAAACTAAACCCCTCCACTGTTGAAAAAACGTGAAAAAGGAAAAATCCCTTTTTGCGGTGCCAGCAGAAAAGCGACAATAGCTGCCGCAGCGAAAATACACATGGCAATAATTATTTGGAGAGTTGGGGTTTGCTCCAGGTTGCCGGTAAAACTGGACAGGAAAGCTACCAGGACAAATATGCTGCCAGTTACCATCAGGCCTGCAATCAGGTGCCTTCCTTTGAGAATGCCAACCAGCGTCCCCAAAAACACAGCGAAATATAACACTATTGTTCCCAAGATACCTTGAGCCAGGTTTTTATCGTACAAGAAGTCAGCGGCACCTAAAATCATTGCCGCCAAAAGACAGATATTGAAGCAGGTCCTGACTCCTCTTTTATAACCAATCCAAATAAATGCCATCGTCATTTTGCGCATTTATTCCTCTCCCGTCAACAATTGATTGTAAAAATGGGATTTTTGTCGATATTAGTAACGGTTATTATTTATCCACAATCTTTTCCACATTTCCACAGCAGTTAAACGCTTTTATTACCTGTAATTTAATATTCGACCGATATTGTTACTGCCTGTTTTCCTTTGACAGTTGTTCCAGTTTTCGCAGGACGGTTTCCAACCTGTTAATTGCTTCCCCGTATCCGCTCCAATCCCCTTGTCGCAGTCTTTCCTGTGCTTGTTGGAACAATTCACTGGCGGTATCAATCAACTCGCCCATTGATTGTTCTTCCCCGGTTGTCGGTGGAGTTACCTCGACCTGATCAGGTTCTTTTTCAGGCTTTACCGGCATGTCAGTTTCAAGATTTTCAAACAGTTGCTGTAAAGCTTCGCCAAACGTCGTGTCCATGACAATATTGTCTTTATAGGCAATTATCACCCTTCTCAATTCGGGCAGACGGCTTTGTTCCCCCTGCAGGAACAAGGGTTCCACGTAAAGGATGGAATTTTCTATGGGAATAACTATTAAATTACCCCTGATTATTTCCGACCCGCGTTGGTTCCATAATGTCAGTTGGCTGGAGATTTCCGAGTCCTGGTCAATTCTTGCCTCGACCTGCATTGGTCCGAAAACCAACCGGTCCCTGGGAAATCTGAAGTCAATCATTTTATCGTAATTACCCGGAGAATTGCGCACCGCCAACCAGGCAGTCATATTTAACTTCTTTGCCGGGGTAAACGGCAACATCAATAAATATTCGGTAGTGTCTTCACCCGGCAGGCGCATAACAGTGTAATAGGGTTCCATGGGAGCTTTCTTGGACCCGACTATTTCCGTGGGTAAACTCCACATGTCTTCCTTGTTATAAAAATCCCTGGGATTAGTCATATGGTATGCGGTATAGTGCTGCGCCTGCAGCATAAACAAGTCAACGGGGTAGCGTAGATGCTGTCTTAATGCCACAGGCATTTTTTCCAGTGGCAGAAAAGCGCCGGGGAATATTTCCATCAAGCTTCTCACTACCGGTTCCGATGGCTGGGCAACGTAAAACCGCACCGAACCGTCATAGGCATTTACCACAATTTTTACCGAGTTGCGAATGTAGTTAACACCGCTGATTGGTTCCGAATAGGGAAAATTGCCGGAAACCGTATAAGCATCCTGTATCCAAAATAGTTTTCCGTCAGCGACAACCAAATAAGGGTCCCGGTCATATAGCAGGAACGGCATGATCTTTGTGACCCGCTCGCTGATGTTGCGAAATATCAGTAACCTGCTGTCGGGTTCCAGGTCACCGGCCAAAAGCACCTTGAAATCATTGAGATATACTGCCAGCAGCAGTCGCCTGAAAAGCGAACCCACCCTGATGCCGCTGTCAGCCTGGTAAAAGGCATCCTTATTCTCACCCGATGCTGCGGGAAAGTCAAATTCCGGCGTTTTTGTTTTGACAAAGACGTAGCCGTCTGTCTGTTCACCGAAATAGATTTCCGGCCGCTTTACTTCAACTCCGGAAACAGTTGCTTTGGGTGGAATGTCTTTCAGGAAAAAAGCCGGCAAGCCCTCTTCCGTAACAATATTTGCCGGACTCATCACCACACCGTAACCGTGGGTATAGCGGAGTTTTTCGTTAATCCAGGTCTTTGCCTGTTGCGGCAGTTGCTGCTGGTTTAATTCCCTGGCGGAAAGCATCACCTGTTTTAAGCGGCCATCAATCATATACCTGTCGATATCCACATTGCCAAAGTTGTAGTAAGGCCGAATTTCCTGCAGTTGTGAGTAAGTCTGTATTAACGGGCGCCAGTCCCAGATCCGCACATTTTCCAGTGTGCCCCGGTTGGCGCCAATGTCCTTACCTGTAAATTGGTTGGTAAGCGGGAAAAATTCCGAATTAATTTTGTCCAAGGCAAACGCCTTTCTGGTAAACGCAATATTGTGCTCCAGGTATGGCTTTTCCTTGCGAAACTCATCAGGTTCCACAATAAACTTTTGCATCAGTCCCGGGAAAACACTGCCAAGCAGCACCGAGGATACAATTAACAGGACAATACCGCCAACTACCCAGCGTAATCTTTTTAAAAAGATGTTTACCAGCACCAGGACGGCAGAGATGACGGCGATAACAAAGAGAATTTTCAGCGCCGGCAGTTGGGCGTGTACATCGGTATAGCTGGCGCCGTAAGCCACTCCCCTGGGAGACTGGACCAGGTCAAACATGGCCAGGCGGTAGCCGAATGCTTTTAAGGCCAGGATGAACGCAACCAGCATTGATACGTGTAGTTTGCCGCGGGTAAAATCGGTGTTTCTCCGAAATTGATTGGGGTTGGTCAGGAAATATATAGCAGTTACTATTATGGTACTGATGACGAAACCGGTCATCAATAACGTGTATGTAAATTTAAAAAACGGCAGCTTGAATACGTAAAAACCCACGTCCAAGTTAAACAAAGGATCATTGAGACCAAAATCTTGAGCGTGTAAGTACTTTTGTACCGTCAACCACTGTCCCGCGGCCAGGGAGGAAAATATAACAGCCAGCAGTACACTGAGGATGAGATAAAAAACCAGCAGGCGCCTGGAGGTAATTAAATCAACCAGGTAATAGTTTTTTAACGGAACTACATTATCGGCAGCGGTATACTGTACCTGCTGCAAGACTTCTTTTCTGGTCAACAGCAAATTTATAAAAAAGAACAGAAATAACCACACACCCACAACCAGCCATATTGTCAAATTGGAAAACAATACGGTCAAAAAGACCCGGGCATAGTCAAGAGAACTGAACCAAAGCCAGTCGACATATAAATTTAAACCCAGTTTAAAGAAAATAAACAATATCAATATGGCGAAAATTATCAAACCCAGTATGTAGCGGCTTGAGCGCATGTCGTTTCCCCCTTTGCCAATCTAACCCTATTGTACGCAAAAAGTAAAAAAAAATAAACCCCTTTATGGTTAATACGGCCGGAAATCATTACTGGCAATACCATAATGATTTTTTACCCGGCAATGTATAATGTTTTTGTCCCACATGCCAGTTAATTGCTTCACTTTTTCATCCAGGTAAATAGCCTGGTCTTGCCTGACAGCAGCCTCAAACCACAGTTGAATTACTGCTGAACTGCCGTACAATTTTGCATCGGCCTTTCTGATTCCGGGCAGTTGACCAATTGCTGTTTCCAAACGCCGGGTAAAATTGATAGGTGCTTGGCTACCCGGCCGAAATTCTCCGGGTTTGGTTTGCACGCTGCCCGCAAACACATCAAGAGACAAAACCAATCCAATTAAAATAATAACCAGGTCCAGTTTGAAAAAATAGGAGCGTTTATCCACCGTCCTTCCCCCTTTTTTCTGTTAGTTTTGCTGCGCCGCGTGGAGATTATACATTGTTTGCAAAAGTGATATAATACTTTCGACCGTTGGCGAATGCGGCAAGACTGTGAGCAAGGAGGAATTGAAAATTATACTGATATCTGCATGCCTGGCAGGACAATATTGTCGCTTTGACGGTGGGACCCATGGAAGAAAATGTTTGGAAGTATTAAAAGCAGAGGCGATTTTGCCGGTATGTCCGGAACAGTTGGGTAATCTCCCGGTACCGAGGGAACCGGCGGAAATAGTTGACGGGACGGGTAACAATGTGCTGCAGGGAAAAGCAAAAGTATTCACAAAAAAAGGCGGAAATGTCACCCGGCAGTTTCTCGATGGCGCGGAAAAAGTATTGGCAATTGCCCGGGAAAATAAGGTCAGGTGCGCGATTTTTAAGGAAAGAAGCCCTTCCTGTGGCTGCAAGTATGTTTATGACGGTTCTTTTTCCGGCAGGTTGCTACGGGGCAGCGGTGTAACCACGGCGCTGCTCAGACAAAACGGCATCTCTGTGTTTTCCGACGAGGATTTATTGGCAGCCCGGTCATTAAAAAAAGTCCTGGGAGAAAAGTATTAGCCGGTAGTCAGTTTTACCCGTGAACTGTTTGCTCCGCATGGCAAACCGTCAGTAATACTGTCGCCCGGGCGGACAGTCTTTCCCGTCATTACTCCTCCCCCCGTTTGCCCAAAATTTTCTCTGCCAAGAAATGAAAAGGGCCCTCGATCACGTCCATCGGCGAGGGCAATTCGCCTTCCAGCTTGATGCGCTGGCGCTTGGCGTTGGGGTCGGCGCGCGGCGTCGCCGACAGCAGCGCCTTGGTATAGGGGTGGCGCGGTGTGGCGAATACCTGCGCTGCGGGTCCGGTTTCGACCATCCGTCCCAGATACATCACCATCACATCGTCGGCGAAATGGCGCACCACCGACAGATCGTGCGAGATGAACAGATAGGCCAGGTGCAAGCGGTCCTGCAATTCCACCAGCAGGTTCAGTATCTGGCTCTGGATCGACACGTCCAGCGCCGAGATCGGTTCGTCCAGCACCAGAATCGCCGGGTCCAGCATCAGCGCGCGGGCGATCGAGATGCGCTGGCGTTGCCCACCCGAGAACATGTGCGGGAAGCGGTCGTAATGCTCGGGACGCAGCCCCACCAGCGCCATCTTCTCGCGCGCCAGCCGGTCGCGTTCGGCAGCGTCGAGGTCGGGGCGGTTGATCTTGACCGGCTCCTGCAGGATGGCGCTGACCCGCTGGCGCGGGTTGAGCGAGCCGTAGGGATCCTGAAACACGATCTGCACCGAGGCGCGCAGGCTGGCCCAGCGATCCGGCGTCACCCGCGTGCCGCGGATCAGCAGCTCGCCCGAGGTCGGCTCCTCGATCAGCGCCACCAGACGGGCGAGGGTGGATTTGCCACAGCCCGATTCGCCCACCACCGCCAGCGTCTGACCGGGGCTGAGATCGAAACTGGCCTCTGACAGCGCGCGCACCGATTGCGGTTTGGCCAGCAGCCCCTGCCGCACCGGATAATGACGCGCCAGCGCGCGGGCGGTGACGATATGATCGCTCATGCCGTCACCGCCTGTTCGATGCCAAGGGGGGTGTGACAGCGCGCATAGCCCTCGTCGGGGCCGCGTGGCAGCGGCGGGCGGGTCCGGCAGATGTCGGTGGCGATGGCGCAGCGTGGCGCGAACAGACAGCCCGCCGGGCGGTCGAACTGGCCCGGCACCACGCCGG
>CAZGXM010000049.1:0-20762 GCA_964529795.1 uncultured Thermoanaerobacteraceae bacterium | reverse complement strand
AATTACTGTAATTATCCCGTTCGCAGCAAAGCAAAAAAATACCCCGATGTTGTTCTAGTTTACATAACATCAGGGAGTAGGGCGTCTATTCAGTTGATTGGTATTAACAACACCTGCCCCGGGTATATCCGGGCATCAGATAGATGGTTAATTCTTTTTATTTGATAAATAACCCGCCGGATATCCCCTTTAACACCTAGTTCTTTACAGATGGACCACAAACTATCCCCCGCCTCCACCACCACTTCCGCCATTTCGCTGTCGCTGCCTACGGCGTCTTGATTAAATAAACCGGCGCTTAACAACCATACAATCGCGGCTATTAACAGCACACCAACAGCAAATACAATCCTCCTGGAAACTTTTGACCTATTCACGGAAACTTGATAATATTTCATCCTTATTTCAACCCCTTTGCCAAACATGCGTTCCCGGCTTGGACACATATTACCACGAACATGTGTTCCAGTCAAGGGGATTTTAGTAATTTTACGAACATTTGTTTGCGAAAACTAATTTTTTTTGATATACTTGGATTAGGTAAATTCCAAAAAAATCCTAGGAGGTCAATTATGAGCAAGTATGACAATCTCTCGGACAGACAGAAGGCTATTTTGAACTTTATCCGCAAGCAAATTGCCACGAAAGGCTACCCTCCTTCTGTGAGGGAAATTGGCAAGGCCGTCGGGTTAAGTTCAAGTTCAACGGTGCACAGCCACCTATCCTATTTGCAGGAAATGGGCTATATTCGTCGGGACCCTACAAAACCCCGGACCATTGAGGTTTTGGACGATAATTTCCGGCCCAAAAAGGAAATGACTGCTGTACCGCTGGTGGGGCAAATAACCGCAGGTGAACCAATTTTGGCCATGGAAAATATAGAGGACACCTACCCGCTGCCGTTGGATTTGATAAACCATAGCGGCGAAAATGTTTTTATGTTAAAAGTACGTGGTGACAGCATGATTAATGCCGGTATTTTTGACGGCGATTACATACTGGTACGCCCTCAATCCACGGCAAAAGACGGTGAAATTGTGGTGGCTTTGCTGGGCGATGAGGCAACGGTAAAAACTTTTTACAGGGAAAAAGACACCATAAAATTACAGCCGGAAAACGACAGTCTCGCGCCGATTATTTCCCGTGACGTAAAGATTATTGGTAAAGTTGTGGGATTGTACCGGGTAATTTACTGACCTGATTTTTGCTTAATTGTTTATCCCCCCTTTTTCAGTAAAAATGATTGTTGGTCTATAAAGTTTGGCTCAGGAACGTTGTCAAGCTCAGCTTTTCGCTGAGTTTTTTCATCAAACTGTTCCTGTTTTCGCCGTCATGTGGATATACGGCCATGGAAAGCCATAGGCTTTCCATGCCTACGGCCAGATATTTCTTTAATAAATTACTTACCCTATCAATGACTACCTTTGCTCCCTCAGCGCCTGTTAACGGCAGTATCAGTATAATTCCTCTATTCACTTCCATTACCTTGTCAATTAACCTTAAACTATTTTCAATTTCCTCAACAAGGTCTTTACCGACAACAAAGTCATTTCCCCGAATAAGGACCAGGGAAAATGGCTGTTTAGCCCGACGTGCGCGGCTAATTTCATATTCAAGTTCTTTAGCCAGTACGTCATCACCATAACCTGTCAAGGCAACTTTGGGCGGCAGAATTTTTTGTACTTTGGTATAGACGGTATCTGTAGAAAATGGTTTAATGATGAAATCTGTGACACCCTGTTTTAATGCTTGCTTGGCTTCTGCTAAAGAAATTTTATTGGTCAACAAGATGATAGGTAAAAAAGGAAATTTCTGCTTCAATTCTACTATTACCTGTTCAGTTTCTACACCTGGGAGTTGGTTGTCCAGAATTACTAAATCCATATCGTTTAACTGCCACAAGTTATGCTTAAGGTTTTCTATGCTCTTCTGCAGGTAAACCACGTAATTTCGCTCTTCCAGGCAGGATTTTATGTTCAATCCAATTAACGTGTTATCCACTATCAGCATTACCTTGTACATATTACTTTTTCACCTCCGGCATATAAGCTCTGATGTTAATTTCTTTGAAATTAAAAAGCCTTGTCGTATCACCAATCATAATCTCCACTCCGGACAGGCCAGGCGGCTTAATATTTGATTTTTGTCAAGGCTTAAACCATATGCAGCGAGAACCGCAGGAGCACTCTCCCGGTAATATTTCCAGATTTGACATCACCCGAGTCAATTCCTGCGCATTTTCCCCGGAAATCAATTGACTGACACATTTTCCCTGACCCTGTCACTGCGAATATATTACCTTATTTTTCTATCTAATTTTCCGCTGTGTCCTACTGAAAATTAGTTTCCGAAGACTACTCAGCACAGAACAAAACACCCGAGAAATTTTCCGGGTGTTTGTTCAACTTGACAGGATGTTTAAAATTTGGGCAGGTATTCGTGTGATTCCCAATCATATATCTGTACCGGCATTATTCCAACGAGATGTATTCATTTTATTTACCATTCCGTTCAGACTAGATAGTTTCTACCAACAATGCATTACCCTGGCGTAATTTGGCAGCATGTTTCAGTTTGGCAGCACTGCGTGATATATCAAAAACAGCAGTGCCTCTGTTAATAAGCAAGATTGCTACGGACAGAGACATAATATCATAGCGCTGCAATTGTCCAAGCCTGTTATTAGTTTCAATATAGCCTTGTTCCCGGTGTTTCCTGTCGTAAGCGAGCGGGATTATCCTGCTAAATTGCTTTATTATTCTACTGCCAATCATTTTTGCAGTGGCTTTTCCGGTGATTAAAATAAAATCATCTCCGCCAACGTGGCCCAAAAAAGCTCCGGGTTCATATTTCAGCATACACTGTTTTAAAATATCAGCTAAAATCAGAATAACCTGGTCTCCTCTTATAAAACCATACGTGTCGTTATAAGCCTTGAAATTATCGATATCAACGTATATTACCGCCTTATCATCACTTGTAATGACTCTTTCCATTTCCTCTTGTATCAGTTTATTGCCCGGCAACTCGGTTAACGGATTATAAGCTCTTTCATTATGTGCCCGTCGCAGCAAACTTTTTACCCTGGCCACCAACTCCGCGGGCGCAAAGGGTTTAACCAGATAATCGTCCGCGCCGGCATCCAATCCTTCCACCCTGTCTTTTACGGAATCCCGGGCAGTAACCATTATAATCGGCAGATGACTCGTCCGCGTATCATTACGCAATACCCGCAAAACCTCATAGCCATTTTTGTCCGGCAGTTCAACATCCAATAAAATCAATGAAGGAGCTTGTTTGTATATCTGCTCCATGGCCTGACCGCTGTCCGGAACACAGATGACCTCAAGACCTGCATTTCCCAAGGAATCTTGGATAACTTTGCCTATGAAATTATCATCATCAACCAGTAATACGTAGCTGCTCATCATAATTGCCTTTTTTGCATGGTTTAGCTATTTAGTTCCTGCTAACTCTGCATAATTCCTGCATTGATTAGATTATTTGCTGGCCTGCCTTCATATCAGACTGTGCTCATACAGGGACTTCAAGGTATTTATGATGATTTCCCGGGTATATTCCCTGGACAGGCCACCCTGGAGAAAAACACTGTATGGCGGTCGTACCGGTGCATCAGCGCTTAATTCCAACGAAGCCCCCTGTACAAAAGTACCTGCGGCCATTATTACCGGAAGATTATACCCCGGCAGCATTCCGGGCTGCGGTACCACATGGGCATCAACAGGTGAATATTTTTGGATGCACCGGCAGAATATTTCCAAAAGTTGGCGATCCCCCAAATCAATTCTTTGAATAATATCAGTCCTGTCATCCTCCGGTCCGGGAACAACGTGAAAGCCGCAAGCAGACATTATATAGCTGGAAAATACCATACCGCATAGCGCTTCCAGTACTGTCAGTGGAGCAAGATATAAGCCCTGAAAAATTAATCTTTTATCCCAAAAACTGGCTCCGACTGTTTTTCCCAGACCCGGTGCTGTAAGCAAATCCGCTGCTCTGGCTATTAAATTTTTTTCCCCAACCAGGTAACCGCCGCCGGGCGCTATTCCTCCCCCGGGATTTTTTATCAACGAGCCAGCGGTTAAATCCGCTCCCACCATGGGAGGTTCAATGGTTTCCACAAATTCACCGTAACAATTATCCACCAAAATACTGACATGGGCAAACCGATTTTTAACAAAATTTGTAATTTCTTTGATTTTCTGCATACTTAAAGACGTTCGCCGCGTATCATACCCACAGGAACGCTGAATGGCAATAACATAATTATCATCTTTTTCCAGTTTTTCTGCCAAGGCTTCCAAATTAACCCAGCCATTTCCGGAAAGTGGGAAAACCTCGGTTTGAAAATTCGCATCGGCAGGCCCACCATTACCGGTTAAATCCAGGGCGGTTTTCAAGGTAACATAAGGTGCGCCGATGTACAGTAGCTTTTTGCCATTTCCAACCAACGTTTTCAGGCCAAGATAAATTGCATGGGTACCACTCACTATTTGGCCGCGTACCAATGCCGCCTTGCCGCCAAAAACCCGGGCAAACACCCTTTCCAGCACTTCCCGCCCCTCGTCACCGTAACCGTAACCGGTGCTGGGATTAAAATGAAAATCCGTAACTTTTTCGTTACGAAAGGCTGCCAGTACCCGGCGGTGGTTTTGCCGGGCTTTTGCGCGCAAAGCAGGTTCCAGTCGCTGCACGTGCCTTATGGCTTCTTCGACCAACTGCGCGAGTTGCTTTTCCTTTTTCATGTCACCCTCCAATGATATCAAGTGCTGCTTGAGCCAGCACCGCCGCTCCCGCAGGCAGTGCGCCGGCATCCACCTGGAAGGCCGGATGATGCCAGGGGTGACGTTTGTTGATATCCGCCGCACCGACACCCAGATAAAAGAATACTCCCGGGACCTGCTCCAGGTAGTAACTGAAATCCTCACCACCCATGGACGGTCTGTCCGCATAAAAGGTCTTCGTCTGCCCCACTATTTTTTGAGCAGCTTTTTCAACAACTTTCACCAGGTTACGGTCATTGATTACCGGGGGATAACCCCACTGGTAATCAAACTTGTATTCCGTATCATGGCTGCTGCAAATCCCAGCAATAATCTTTTCCATCAGCCCGGGCATTTTTTTGCGCAGCTCGGCATTAATGGTACGTACCGTCCCTTCCAGCCTGGCCTTGCCCGGGATAATATTACTTTTGGTACCGGCATGAAAACTACCGACGGTAACCACCGCAGGTTCCAACGGGTCCACTGTGCGACTGACTATGGTCTGCAATCCCTGAACCACCAAACTGCCAATCATGACTGTATCCCGTGTCTGGTGGGGCAGGGCTCCATGCCCACCTTTGCCAATTATTTCAAGGGAAAACATGTCGGCAGCGGCCATGATTGGTCCCTCTTTCAGACAGACAATACCCGCCGGCAAATAGGGGTGGCTATGCAGGGCGACAATAGCTTTTAATTCTTTGTTTAAAACTCCTGCGGCAATCATGCTCCTTGCTCCGCCGGGAGGCGTCTCTTCTGCCGGTTGAAATATTAATTTAATGCCTGACTTTATATTTTCAAGCTGTTCTTTCAGCAATATACCCGCTCCCAATACTACCGCCATATGGGCATCATGACCGCACGCGTGCATTCTCCCCTGGTGTTTGGAAGCATAAGGCAGCCCTGTTTCCTCAAGCACAGGTAATGCATCCATATCCGCCCTCAGTGCGACTTCAGGCGCCCCGGCACCAATGCAAACCTCGATGCCGGTATCGCCGACACCGGTTCGCACCTGGGAAAAACCCTCTCTGCCAAGTATTTCCGCAAGAGTTTCCGCAGTTTTATATTCCTCAAACGCCAGCTCGGGAATTTGATGAAGACACTGGTATATTTCAGTAAGTTTGGGTGACAAATTGTTGGCCTTTGCCATTAACTCGCTGGCAGTCATCTTTTTTTTGCTCCTTATCTGAAGTCTAACCGGAAATAGGGGGTCATACTCAGGTAGCGCTCCCCCACATCAGGCAACAATGTTACTATATTTTGCAGTGGCTTTAAACTTTTTGCTGCCTGCCTGGCGGCCCAGAGAGCCGCACCGCTGGATATTCCGGCGTAAATGCCTTGGTTAATTGCCAGGTTCTGTGCTTCTGAAAAAGCTTCTTTATCATCTACCGTTATTATTTCGTCAATGAGGCGCCACTCCAGTAGCGGCGGGATAAAGCCCGCCCCAATACCCTGTATTTTATGAGGTCCCGGTTGGCCGCCGCTTAGTACCGGGGAGCGCTTGGGTTCTACCGCGATTATCTTTATGTCGGGGTTTTTGCTTTTTAGATAACGTCCCACACCGGTGATTGTACCACCGGTGCCCACACCGGCGACAAAAGCATCAATTTTTCCCCCTGTCTGCTGCCATAGTTCTACAGCAGTTTTCTGAAAATGATACTCGGGGTTGGCCGGGTTGTTAAATTGGTCGGGCATAAACCAATCTTTATTTTCCCGCAAGAGCTGTTGTGCAAAGCTTAAAGAACCGCTCATCCCCTGTTCGCCGGGAGTTAAATATAAATCTGCCCCGTATGCCCGCAACAGTATTTTACGTTCCGCACTCATTGTTTCCGGCATAACCAGTACCAGGTTGTAGCCTTTAACCGCCGCCACCAACGCCAGGCCAATACCCGTGTTGCCGCTGGTAGCTTCCACAATGGTACCACCGGGTTTCAACATACCGCCCTGTTCTGCAGCTTCCACCATCGCCAAAGCAATTCTGTCCTTGACGCTCCTGCCCGGGTTGAACATCTCCAATTTCGCCCAGATCCGGGCATTATCCGTAGCGGTTTCTTTGATTTTTACCAGCGGGGTCTTGCCGATTAGTTTTACGGCATTTGCATAGCGGTACATGTCAACCTCCTTAAAAATTCTCTCTGGGAGTACTAGAATCCTCCACCCATAAACAACAATATTTCCACTTTATCATTTTCTTGCAGCTCCGTTGCCGGAATATCATCCTTGCCAACAGCCTTTCCGTTAACATGCACGGACACTATGTCCGGATTTAATTCCAGTGCTGTCAGCAAACCCTTCAAGTCGCTTTTACCTTCCAGCCGGTATGGTTCCCCATTTAGGATAATATTCACTGGCCCTCTCCCCTTTCTATAATCAAGCGATAAATGCCACCCTCCACCTGTTCCAGAGCTACAATTTTATGTCCATCATTTTTTACGCTGCGAGGTACATTTTGCAGCGGTTCACCTTCGCGCAGCAACACAGCCAGCAGCTCTCCCGGAGACATGGTTTCCAATTCCAGCTTAGTTTTCACAAAAGTAATGGGACAATGGTCACCGGTCACGTCCAACTGGCGGGAAACTTTAGTCATCATTCTCCCTCCCCGATGTTGATTGACGGTAGTCTTCCAAAGCAGCAATAAATTCCTCTCTGCCAATCCGGTTGATCAGGTCGGCAATCCGTTCCCCCGGTTTTGCAAAATGCTCAAATACTGCTAAAATCCCGTTGGCCACCATTGGCACCTCCGTTTCAGGCACAAACCACGCCACCTGGTCGGCCAGGCGGGGGAAACGCCCGACTTTTCCACCGGCATAGGCAATATACCCCACCCGTTTTTCCTGCCAGGCATCGGCGGGGCAGGATGCAATACAATTACCCTCATAAATACACTTTTTCTCATCCAGCAGGGGTTTCCCGTCCACCATCTCAATGGCCTTGGCAGGACAAACCTTTGCACACAACCCGCAGCCAATGCATTTACTTTCATCCAGGGTAGGTTCCACGGCGCCCACAAAGCCAAAGTCATTTTCCTGAGGTTTGGCACAGGAGTTGGGGCAACCACTGACGGCAAGTTTTGTTTTCATGGATACTTCACGGCCAAAAAACAATTCATCAAGCTTTGCACCCATTTGCTGGGAGTTGACCAGCCCGAACTGGCAGACTTCATTGCCGGGACAGGCTACCACCGCCCTGATGCGCGGCCCGCAGGTGCCCGGGGTCAGTCCCAATTGCTTGATTTCCTCTTTTATTGCCGTATAATCTGACAGGGAAACAAAAGGTATCTCTATTCCCTGTCTGGTTGTAACGTGTACATGGCCCCGACCGTATTTTTCAGCAAGACAGGCAATATTTTTTAACTGGACGGCGTTTAAATTTCCGGATACGGTCCTCAACCGTACTGCAAACATGTTTTCCTGCCGTTGCTTGATAAAACCGCCTTTTTTCATTTCAGTGTAGTCAATCTGCGTCAAGTTTCTCCCTCCCAATGGTTCTTGAAAATGCCAAAAACAAATCATAATACTTGCATTTAATGGAAAAAATAACACCCGATAATCCGGATCAGATTGATTGTAAGTAAGCCACCGGCAGCAGCGGGTCGTCAGTTTGCATGCAATCATACCGGATAAATCCGGCAATAGTTACTGGTTGTGCAGCGAACAGTGTAATTCATATTCTTCCAAACTCGTTATTGTCGGATTTTTTCCGCAAACCGGACAGTTTTCCTCCTGGGATATTTCCACTTCCCGGAAACGGGATTCCATGGCATTGAAAAGAAGCATCCTGCCCACTAATGTCTCACCCACGTCAAGCAGGTATTTCACCGCTTCCGTTGCCTGTAACACACCCATCACCCCGGCAATGGCACCGACAACGCCGGCCTCCTGGCAGCTGGGCACACTCCCCGGCGGCGGCGGTGTGGGGAATACGCAGCGATAGCAAGGTCCTTCCCCCGGTTTAATGGTCATAATCATACCGTCCCAACGCAGGATACCTGCCTCAACCAAGGGTTTTCCTTCCATTACACAGGCATCGTTTAACAAATACCTGGCAGAAAAGTTATCCACTCCGTCCACAATCAGGTCATAATCTTTGATAAGCTGTAGAACATTTTCCTTTCCCAATTTTTCCCGGCAGGTGATCACCCGGACATCGGGATTAAGACTGTTCAAGGTCTCTTTAGCGGATTCTACCTTGGGACGGCCTACATCATTTGTTCCATGCAGTATCTGCCGCTGGAGATTGGAAAGCTCAACGGTATCGAAATCCACGATACCCAGAGTACCTACTCCGGCAGCGGCCAGGTAAAGGCTGACCGGTGAACCCAAACCGCCGGCACCGACTACCAGCACTTTGGAGTCCAGCAATTTCCGCTGTCCCTTACCGCCAATTTCCTTAAGTATGATATGTCTGGAATAGCGTTTAATTTGCTCTTCTGTAAAGTTCAATGTTTTTCCCTCCGTTATACTTACTACCCCAATAGTATGGGTTTGAGGAATATTTGTCAATAAAACATAATCACATAATCATCCACTTAAAGTGCAGGCAGGTACGGCGCTATCAGATAAACCAGAATTAACGTAATAATCGATACCGTCCCTTCTACCCCCAGGCCCACCAGGAAAGGTTTAATACCTGCTTTCATTTCTGAAAACCTGGTACGAAAGCCCACACCGGCAAAGGCCAGCAAGAACATCCATTTATATAGGGCTTTCAGACTGCTGACATCGGCCTTGCTAAAGACCCCTGCGGTTGCCAACAAGGAGAATAAAAGAAATCCTATCAGGAATTTAGGAAAACGCTCCCAGATAAACCGTCCTTTGTGTTCCACATCTGCAGCCATTCCCTTGCGCGCATAGTGCAGGGCAAAAATCAAAATCACCAGGCCCATTAGGGCGTTACGGGTAAGTTTGGTTAGCGATGCGATCTTTCCGGCAGTTTCGGAAAACGCAAAACCGGTGGCAATGGTTTCCGCCGTATTATCCACGGACAGGCCTGCCCAGTAACCAAATACCTGGTCGGACATGCCTGCTAAATTGCCAATTAGGGGGTAAAGGAAAATCATTACCGCACCGAATATCAAAATGGTCGCAATAGCGTAAGTAGAGTCATCTTCGTCGGCATCAATGGCTCCCACGGCACCAACGATGGCGGAAACACCACAAATGCCCACCCCGATACCGATAAGACTACCCAGTTTGTCGCTCAGTTTGAAGTATTTTGCCAACACCTTTGCCACAATGATTGAAAGACCGATTTCCAGGACAACCAGTACCAAACCGATGACACCCAGGTTAAATACTTCCTGTAGGGCCAAACGTGCCCCGAGAAAAACAATTCCCGTCTTTAGCCATAATTCGTAGGTATTTATTCCCGATACCAGTATTTTGGGCACCCCCACCAGGTTGCTGAAAAACATTCCCAAAATTATGGCCACCAGGATATAGTCAATATGGGGGATGTAGTTTGCCAGCCATTTTGACAGGAGACCGGTTAAAAGCAGCACCAAAATACCGGGAACTTTCTCCAAACCCTCAATGTATAAGGGTTTATTTAAACTTACTTCTTGTTTCATAATGGGTACCTCCATTAGAATGATACCTTGCTGATTATCCCGGATTTTAGCAGTGCCAGCAGGACAACTGCTATGGCCACCGCAATCCAGTCAGTAGTAATACCGATACGTTCAAATTTCATCTGGACCACCTCCCATACCCATAAATTCCGGGCAATATAGTATGTTTATAGATATTATAAGTAAACAGGTAGGAATTGTCAATATTTATTTTTGATTTTTAATTCGTATAAAAGCCCAGGCCCTATACTTGGCCCAGGCTTTTATATCATATTTTTAAACTTTGCAGCAGTATCTGCCGTAAGGCCACCATACCTTGGCCGGTCACACAGGAACACGGAAGGGCTGCCTCCCCCAACAGGGACTTTATCCTCTGCAGACCTGCACTTGCCTTCATACTGTCCGCTTTATTGGCAACCGGGATATACTTGCTGACGGTTTCAAGTCCCATCAAACTGCAGTCAACCTCACTAAACTGCTGTTCGCTGTAATAGTCTGCATCATAAACATGGATAAGACAGTCACAATCTCCAATGGCTGCAATGGTCATTGCCATGCAGCGTCGCAGTTTCTCCACGGGATGAACCACATCGGTTAATCCTGTGGTATCAACTAACTGCCACCTGGTCAGCTTTGATAACTCGACGTTGATAGTATACAACCCGTTAGTGTAAAACTCACTGGCAGCCACCAGTTTTCTCCTTGCAAGGGCAAAATTATATTTATATGTCCTTCTCTGCCCCTGATAGTCCTGCCAGGTTAACTGCAGCGTGTTCATCCCCAGAAACCTGGCCAGGGTCACTGCCAGGGCGCTTTTACCGACATTGGTGCGTCCGGCAACCAGTATCTTTTTAACTGCCACTCCTCACGGCCTCCCTTATATCCTCTAAACAAATACTCATTAAATCCTCCCTGCCCAGATCGCCTCTTTTTACCAACCTCACTGCCTGACAGCGAATTGCCTTTTCCACAATATTTCTGACCAATCGCGCATTGCCGCTATGTTCATGACCAAAGGTCACCTTCTTTTCTATTACCCTTCGCAACTCTTCCCGAGCACTGGCAGACAGCACATACTCCCGTTTGTCCAGCATCAGCACGGCAATATCCATTAACTCCTCAACTGAATAGTCGGGGAAGTCTATATGTACAGGGAAGCGCGACCGTAAGCCCGGATTGGTCATTAGAAACCAGTCCATTTCATCTTTATAACCGGCAAGGATCAGGATGAAATCATCTTTATGGTCCTCCATCGCCTTGACCAGTACATCAATTGCCTCTTTGCCGAAATCTTTCTCACCCCCTCTTGCCAGTGAATACGCCTCGTCAACAAACAGTATCCCGCCGGAAGCTTTCTTAACCTGTTCTTTGGTCTTTTGTGCCGTGTGGCCGATATATTCCCCCACCAGGTCAGCACGTTCCACCTCAATCAAATGACCCTGGGGGAGCACCTGCATCTCACGAAAAAGTTCACCGACTATCCGCGCCACAGTTGTTTTTCCCGTACCCGGGTTGCCTCTGAAAATCATGTGCAACACCAGCGGTTCGGTGCGCAAGTCCAGTTCCTGCCTGCGCTGCCGGATGGTGATAAACGCACGCAGTTCGTTGATCAGTCGTTTGACGACCTGTAAACCCACCAGCTCGTTTAATTCGTCCAGTACATTTTCAATATTTGCTTCATCCGTCTCTTTTTCTTCTTTATTACATTTTTCTTTTTGCGTGCCGGTGTCGCATGCCTGGCCGTTCTTTTGCCCTGATTTTTTTAGCAATTGCAGCGCTTGGGCCGGACTCATCCGACCCTGTTCCACCAGGTTGGTTATCTTTGCAGTTTTCGGCAGCCTCTTGTCTTCTTTCTTATTATTTCCGGAAACTATGCCGGTGCCATAGCGCAAGTTTAAGTTCACGGCAGTTCACCTCGTTTGCACTACTTAATTATACGCAGTTTGCCGGATAGTTTGCTTAAAAAAATAAACAGGGGCATCAACAACCCCCGTTACAAGTGCTACCGGGCACGCCGGGATAACCACATGACGCACCTACAGTTATTTTGTTAACATTACCTGATAACCACCATATCGGTTGGAAACAGTTCTTGACTTGAATACCAATAAATGGAACTATCCTTCAAACAGCAACTTCCGCCATTATTATTTTCCAAATGATGGTATTTAAGTCAAAAATCGTTATCAAACCCATCCATGGAAAATTAAATTGTCTTTATTTAAATAAAGCACACCCTTGTTCTTTGAATTCCTCAATTTTAACTAATAAGTCATCTTCTGAACAGTCCAAAAAATCGGCAAGACAGGGCAAACAAAAAAACTTAGTTACTTGTCTACCGATCATTTTTTTATTTAATGCTATGTGGTCTTTTGGAAGCTTTGCATTACATAATCGGCATTTTATCTTTTTCAACTCTAACAAGTCCTTTTATATTTTTTATTGTTATTTCAGGCATACTTTTTCCTCTAAATTCAGAGTCAATTATACCTAGCTGAGTCTTTATTATACCGCGCATTCTTAACGCCGGTTGCAAACAATACTGATTAAACTCTTCTAAATTAAGAGCATTAATTTTTCTTATATGGGGAAGCAACAGCTTCATAAACCCAGTACAAATACGCTTCACGGCTTCAGTATCACGTGTATCAGCATTTTTAGGTACAAGTAGGACATCGTCAACAATAGCCCTGTAAATTAGTTCGTTACGCAACTGGTGAACAATTTCCGTAAAATATTCAACATTAAGTGCCCATCCATGAACTTTAAGGCTTTCTTTCATTCTGGGAATATCCCAACCTTTGATAAATCCATGGAAACGATCGATAAGTGCCGATTCATGGAAAATGTCCGGAAGATTGGCAAACATATTTATGTTTACATTCATCATCTCTTCATCGATGTTTCCAAGAAGTATTAGTCCTGATTCGCCCACTCCCCTATAATCACCTACACGATACTCTCCACTTTCTAAATAACCTTTTAAAGCCCCCTGCATTTCATTTTTATCGGGAAATTTAATACTCTGAATTTCATCAAAAGCAACATAATCATAATGTGATGCAAGGCCACTGACCCGTTTGCTTATATCATAAAACATTTTTGCCCTAGAGATGCTTCCACCGCTAGCAAGCCAGCCATATTTACTTATTTGAGAGAATAGGTAAGACTTGCCGGTACCTTTAGGAGCAAGCTCAATAAGGTTAATTCTTTTTTCAACAAATGGTAAAAGTCTGCTAAGCATAGCTAACTTTTGATTTTCGCTTACATAGCCATCTGGATTATAATCGATAGCCGAAAGTAGAACATCGATCCATTCTTCGGTAGTAAACATATTTCGGGCATCAACATAGTAATCCAAATCAATATTATACGGACAAAATGCTCTAAAATCAGTCATCTTTATGATGCTTTTATTTGAGTTGTCTTTTGTATCACAAAGCAGTTCAACAATTCCCCAAACTTCGTTAGGAGAGAGTAAATAATCTTTGTTTGCTTCAACTACATTCCAATCAGCTATCGCTTCATCTTTCTTTTTGGGTACACCAAAGTCCGGAAGGGAAAAATATGCTGTTCTTGTACCAATATCTATTTCAATTCTAATTTTCGCAAGGAATCTGACGCTTTGCATATTCCTTGTCAGGTCATATTTAAGAGATTCCCATTGCTCTTTTTTGGGGATAACTCTTTTTACATATGCCGCAACCTCTTCTTTATCAATAATTCCGTTTTCATCAGCAAATTTCATTAACAGCCAATCTCTCATGAATGAAGGAAGGCTTAAAGTTGAAAAGAATTTTCCTTGTTCGGGAGATTTAAATACAAGCATGTCGGAAAAATATTTTTTTAGCTTTTCTGCCAATTTAATCACCTACTATATATCAAAGTTTTTGTTGTCGGTGCGCCCTTTAAGGACCTTAAATTCAAATTCACCTATTGAACCTTTTGCGGACAGCTTCACATTATAAATAACTTTTTTATCAATTTCAGGTTCGAAGAACCAATAATCTTCGCCCTTAAAACAGCTGTATCGTTTACCATCGACAGTTGCATAGATTTTGCCATATTGTTTATCTACCCTAAATTTAACTACAATATTTTCACCAGCTCTAAGCTTAATTTCGGGAGTTAATAAAGTAATAAGCGCCTCTTCATCAATAGGCGTCTTCGATAAAAGGATAACGGGAACCAAAACTTCCTCTAAAGTTGCTCCGCCGTGAATTTCCCCTTTAACATTACCACCTATGCTAAATCTATCGTAGTTTGCAAAAACATGATATTTACCTTTGTCAATACAAGCAGAAAACTTACTATCGTAAGAATTCTTTTCATCTTCGCAATATCGCCCGTGTCTAAGTACTTTTGCATTCTCTTCTGGTTTAAAAGTATTACCGTTAGAAATCAAAGCTCCTCGGCTTGAACCATGATCAGATGTAATAATAACCCGGTCATAAGTATCAAGTTTTTGCACGGCAGTCTTCATTACAGTTTCAATAATCCCTAATTCTTTCATAATATAATCAGGGTATTCACCTTTGTGCTTTAACTCGTCTAGTTCTCTAATATCTTTAAAATCCCTACCAATTAAAAAATCTTTGTTTAACTCAGTTACTGTAGGGATCTGCGAATATGATATACTTATAGAGCTAAATATGCTTGTATATTTTTTCAGCAGAATTCCTTCAATTAAACTTATGTATTCAACTCCTAACGCATCTACCCATATAATTAGCGTATTATTTTCATACATTTCATCAATCAGACTATTTCTCGATTTTAGTTTCAACCATACGCCTTTCTTTTCTGCCAATTGATTAACTTTTGATACAAACTCGTCTGAAAATGAGTTTTGCACCTTATTGAGCTTATAACTGGCAAAATATTCGGCAAACGTTGTTTCTTCAAAGGCATAGTTTGATAAATACAGATGCAAATCGGGATAGGCATACTGTAAAAAGTCTCTTACTTTTGCGGTGAAGCCTAAATTCTTTATAATATTAATTATTTCTGCCTTCTCTTTTTCTGTCCTGTCGCAAATCCGATATAATTTTTCCGAATCTTTTTGAGTTTCATATTTTGTCCAAAAACCAGGGGGTAGAACATCTATACCCAGTGCGTCACGGTATTCTAACCATTCCAAATATGAGTCTTTATAGTCTTTGGATTTTGGATCAATATTAAAAATATACATCGTTATAGCCTGAGGCAACTCTAGATAACTAGTGGAATTATTAACTATTTCATAAATTAACCCCATTTTAGCTTCAAGCTTAGCCCAAAGCCAAATAAGCCATTTTTCGAAGTCTGTGCTATCTTTCCATTGTGTTAATAATACTTTGAAGTTGAATTTTGTGAGCCCGAATGTATTTTCAAAAACTGAATTTAATTCAGTAAAGTTTTTCATCCTGGATAATAACTCGCGCCACTGCCATTCTGTTCCCCAGTTTTCTTCAATCCGATTCTTGACCATATTGTGAAAAGTCATAATATCATACGCAGAGACAAGCACTTTTACATTATCGGCAAAAACATTGTTTTTGTAGTATACCGCATTTTTTGTGTGCAGTATTATAGGTTTACTTGGATTATCCTCCCAATATTCTAGGTATTTTTTATAACCTTGTATGTTGTTTCCGTGAATAGTTACGTCTAGTTCGCGAGATATAATGGTAAGGGAATAATCAAGGTCTTTATCTTCATCCTCCAAAAAAATCACATGATTCACTAAACGTCTGTCAAATTCTATTAACCGTATAAGGCTCTGTTTCATTCTGTACATTGGAATATATAAACGAATGTTATTTGACAAAACATCCGTTTTGAATTCGGTCTTAGCAATCTTATATAAAACTTCAACAACTTTACTGTTGTCAATTCTTAAATGTTCGGACAGGGGTAAAAGCAGAGTGGTTGAATCAATACTTTGTAAACTTGCATATAATCTAGACAAAACAGGAATTAAGTCCTCATCCAAACAAAAATCAGATAGTAGCATCTGTCTTTGGCTCTTAATTAGAAGAAAATTTTTTACTTTAAGCCAAAGTGTAAGGTTCTCTGTGTTGATGAATCGCACAACGTTGAGGTCTTTATTTTTTTGCTCTTCTGTTATATACTTCTGAAACTGACCAAATGAGGTAATATTCACCCTGCTCACCCCTGGGATTAATTCTTCATTATTTTGATTCCCACCAATGGTTCATTTTTAATCAGTTCTTTTAGATAGCTTTTTGCTTGTTCTGGTGGCAAAACATCTATTTTTTTAAAGACCTCTGCATAATATTTAGTTTTATATTGTTTTAAAGCGTATTCCTTTATAATATTGTCAATTTGGCTCTTACAATCAAACCATCCATATACATTTTTTCCAATACGTTTGATCAGGACCTCTTTTATCTCATTAACATCAGAAACAAGCAAATCGTATTCCCCAGAAATATACTGTCTAAAAACTTTATTGCATTTTGGAATGTCATTTAGAATGCTCATGTTTTTGTTTTTTTGTAAAAATTGAAGGGCACCATCAATTCTCTTATCAGTGGCTGTCGTCTGTCCGGAATTTAACATACCAAAGACTTGTCTTGCTTCTTGAATGGAATCTAAAAACAAGCATAATATCGGAATTTTATTATTGCTAGACCAAACAAAAGGTGACTCTGTTCCTGATAACTCTCTCCACTTCTCCAGCAATTGATTATATTTCTTGTTTTTACGGTATTGATTTAGTTTTTGATCTAAAGCTTCTCTAAAAGAATTAAGGGATTTTTGAATCGCTTTTGACTCGGTCGTTGAATATAGATAATCTGCTTCATCTTCTTTCACTTGGGTTCCCAGGAAAGCACCCAGCCTTTCTTTAAAAACAGGCTGCTGTTTAGAATAGAATTCATTGAATAAATCTGATTTTGCTATTAACTCATCCAATAGTTTTTTCTTGTTAACCTCTTTAAAATTAATAGAGTTATAAATCTTTATTAGATGTGCAACTAATTCAGAGATCTCGGGAAAACCTCCCTTAAAATAATCAAACGGCATTTTTATTGACCCAATTCTGTCTCTAATAGCGACAGCAGCATCATCAAGACGGAATACCGGTTGATACAAAATTTTGTTAACTGCTTCAATAAGTCTATAATCTAAATATACCTCTTCAATCCTGGTGTTTATTTCTCCTTTTTTCCACAGCCATGAGGAAAACTCAACCAGCTTAGACTTTACTTCTCCGATATAGTTTTTTCCTGCGCCCAGTCGATTGGCCAGAGATACCAAATCCGGTTTATATTCCGAAATATAATAATCCATGCCTTTTTTTAGCTTGTCGCTGTTCATTATTTTACTTAAATACTCTTCTATACCAGCGTCTCTTCTGAATCGCTTTACTATCTCCTCCGCAATTTTGGTTTCATCCCGCCCGGCCTGTTTTTCGGTAGAAATGAATTCGCAGTACAAATCAATTATCGGCAATATAGCATCTTTAAGGCCCGCAGTATCATTTTTTACAATATAATATTTTAACGACCATAATGGAAAGCCGGCGTTAGATAAAGAAGCCCGTGCTGCATTCATTACATCTTGAATTGAATTTTGCTTATCCGAAGAAAGCTTAAATATCCTGCCTGTTGACTTGCAGAAATGCTCATGTTCTTCCGTCATTTTTACAATAAATAAGTTATCGGCGTTTTTTAATCCCTTAATAATTCCTACAATCATGTCAGCCAAATACCCATAAGTTAGAGATTCATTTATTTTATTTCCATCTTTTTTATAATATCCGCTATCGGCATACTCTTTTAGTAAAAATCCCAAAATAAATGCCGAACCGGGACAAGGCAACAATCCAAACGGCTTGTCTTTAAGTAGATTCCATATATCAATTATTGCGACACTGCTGTTTACTTGGAAATTCTCATTAATTATTTTTTCAACTGCAATTTTCATTTTTGAAATAGGATGGGTAGGCATGGTTTCATAATATTTGGGGTTATTCCAGATATTTGAATTGATTAAAGTAGTTCTTAAATTAGCAAGGTAGTTATAATTTGCAGGTATTCGTGCTTTATCCATACTCATTACAGGAACATTTGCGGTATAACCTGAAGGAGAAAATACCTTATCATTGTCACTAATTGTTTCCAGGCCATATGGAAAAATCTTTGCATTTATTTCCCTAAGTTTCGCATTAAACTGACCGATACCTATAAAGGCCGTAGTTGAGATGCTTTGAGAGTACAGTCTGATTTCGGCGGAGTTTATCTTAGTCTTCCAGGTATCGATAATGCTTTTTGCCTGACTTTCGTTAAATCTTGCTTGATTGGTATCAGCTTTCACAAGACATCGCGACTTTGTCTTATATTTTATAAAGTTCTCGTATTCTACTTCGGTTAATGGTTGGGCACTCACATCTGCAAAGATTATATCTTTTTGGTGTTCGGACAATGCGGTTTGTATTGCAGCATAGTTTTTTACACTATCCGCTTCAGTCCTTGCAAACATAAATACAAGCGGAATTTTATTGGCCCCAAAGTTCTTTGTAGTGGCAAGTTTAATCTTTAAGTCCTCATGTGTAGCACATATGATTTCAAAACGCAAGGCAGCATAGCCGGTCAATGAAAAATTGCCAGCAACATTCAATTCAGCGTTGGAAATTAGCTTTTTAAAAGTAAACTCTTTTCTTATAATATCTTCAGTGTCCTTATATTTTTGCTCGTCTATGGTCTGAGACTGGGTCACATATAAAATATCTGTTCCCTCCGGGAAACTCCCGAGAATACCTTTTTGGACAAATTTTTGCAGAATATTACGTATGTCGTCTGCTATAGGGGTACCGGAAAACGCAACTGCTATATTTGAGAGAGTAGGTCTCAACAGGTTAGTAATACCTCGGCCTTTTTCCTGGATAATAGCGGAAAGCATTAGTGCAACCTTAAGCACACGTCTTTCATTATCGCTTTCACATTGGCGATAAAAATTATTATAATGGCTAATGGCATTTCTAGCTTTTTCATCAAGGTCTTCATTGTTGAAATCAAAAAAATAGTCCCAGAGGATATCGCAAGTCAAATAACACCAACCACTGTAATCGTAATTTTCAATATACCAGCGGAAATTGTGTTTTTCTATATCCTTTGCATTGGGATCTCCGCTTAGAAACTGGAACATTGTGCGCTGATTAGAATTTATCCGTGCAGATATATACTGAAGAATGAACGCCGAATACGGATGAAGAGGTAAAAGGCCTTTCAAATCATCATTATTTATATCCTCTACATACTTGTTGATTGTATTTTTTACACTCTTTTCCACATTGTACCAAAGGTTTGACGCAATATGTCTCCATTCTTCCTTTAAATCAGGTACAACATCAATAGCATTACGCATAAGCATAAATGCCGTGGTATTCGCCATATCTATTCTTTGCAGTTTAAAACGGGCTTCGAGTTTTTTACGGGTATCGTCATCGGCAAAAATAAATTGGCTGTGTGATTTGTGTGTAATTAAAACAAAGAAAAAACGCATGGACTCCGAGGCATGAGCAAGTTCCTGCAACCCGCTTGTTGAGTTCTGGTTTTTCTGAAAGAATTCCGTGAACTCATCCCAAATAAAGACTATGGCATAAAGATTGTTACTTTTAATTACATCATCAAGCCATGAAACAACATCATCTACATTTTTGGCTAAGTTTACCCCTCCCAAGTTTGCAACGTCAACAATGCGCTCCAAAAGTTCCAAACAGTTGTCAGGGCCTAAATCTTCCAGGTCTTTGACAACACTTTCAGGATCGGGATACTCAATAAATCTTTCCCTAAACTTGGCAAATGCTCCCTTGAAATTAAAACTGTCATTGGGGTCGTTGAGCCTGTCTAAAACGTTATCATAAAAGGTCCTACCGCCAAAATAGGTATAGCCGTTTTCTTGAAGCGCCTGTTTAACCGACTCTTGCACTGCGGTAAACAGACGATTATCCCCGATAACACCTGAGGATGACGCACGGTGGACCACAAGAATTTTTCCTTTGTTTTTGACTGCCTCTAGCCTTGTCAATAAGCTTGGCGACAGCTTATATTTTTCAAAATAGTTTTTGACTTCGCTGTGGCTTTCCTCTAATATATGTTTTAAAGTGAAGGACGCAAACGATTTTCCGGTGCCGTATGTTATTACTCTGACAGACTGGTTGAATTTCCACTGGGGGTATTTGGAATTGCGCTTGCTACGGTGATATTGCCGAGTTTATCCCGGCACCATAGTGATTCCGATCATCAGGCATTTTCTCATACTCTGGACTGGGCATTACGCTGGGTAGTTTTAATCAGTATTCCAGCTATGGTTGCATTAATAATATTGGCCGGGCCGTTAATTAGTACGTTATTTCAGCATGGCTCATTTACATCAAACTCGGTCACGATGGCAACGTACAGTTT
>CAZGXM010000048.1:0-20875 GCA_964529795.1 uncultured Thermoanaerobacteraceae bacterium | reverse complement strand
TCTAAAATCTTTAGGCGTAGAAAAAGGTGACCGGGTATCACGGTTTTTTAAAAACCCTTTGATAACAATTTTAGCGCGGTCCTATCTCTGCAGCACGAATCTTTAATATTGATGATGTTATTGATCCTCGGGAAACAAGACCGAGGTTGATACGTGCATTGGAATTGGCATTAAACCAAAGAAGTGTTCCGGCCCAACCGGTACCAAGATTTGGGGTAATGCCTTAAATGCTATTAATTTTAAGAATATTACCGCAATACTGCATCTCAGTTGTATAAACGTTAAATCTACCAAGGCCAATTGGAGGTGATAAAGCCCTATACTCGTTGTCCCTTAACAGGGCTTCCATACTTATTTACAACTAGTTGTAAGCATTCCTGTAATAACGTGAGATAGGTGTTGCAAAATAAAAAACCTCCTGGTAAATTGGAAATTTTTAACGCCAAACTTGGGTATAAAGGTAGTTCCAGTGAAACTTTTATCCGGGAAGGAAGAAATCTGGCACTTGAACTGCAATATAAAGTCTCATACTTTTACCGCGTCACCGTTAGAGGAGTGAAAATTACAGTTTTCAGGATGGAAACAGGAAATCATACTGCATCAGAAAGTGGGGTATCCAAAGTGATTCAGGAAATCTTTCCGGACCTTTATAGAATAGAGGTTCCTTTGCCGGGTAATCCGTTGAAAGTGCTTAATTCCTATGTAGTAAAATCAAAAGACCGGAACCTGGTCATCGATACCGGGATGAACCGGGAGGAATGCCTTCGGGCAATGCAATACGGACTGGACAAGTTGCGTATAGATCTAACGGAGACGGACTTTTTTATTACTCACCTGCATGCTGACCACTCGGGTCTTGTTGCCAGGCTGGCATCGGGTACTTCTGTCATCTATGGTGGCCATCCTGATGCCTTGTTTTTGATGGGAGATTTTCGCTGGGAAGACGCAGTTGAATTTGCCAGGAAATGCGGTTTTTCGGAAAGCGAAGTACGGCAAGCATTGGAGATGCATCCGGGTAAAATGTTTAGCCACCAGGGAAATATTGATATAAAGGTGTTGGAGGACGGGGAGACGTTAAGTGTTGGTAAATACCGGTTTTTCTGTGTAAAAACCCCGGGGCATACCGAGGGGCACCTGTGTCTGTACGAACCGGATAAAAAATTTTTTATCGCAGGGGACCACATTCTCGGGAAAATAACCCCGAACATTTCTCTGTGGATTGATGATCAAGAAAATCTCCTGGAACAATACCTGAACAGCCTGGACAAGGTTATTGACTTTGACATTGACCTGGTGCTCCCCGGACACCGGGGGCTTGTTACCGACTGTAGAAAGAGGATAGATGAGCTCAAGGTTCATCATCAAAAAAGAAATGAGGAAATTCTGAAAATTTTGCAGCGGGGCGGCCAGAATGCCTACCAGATTGCTTCGAGGATGCGTTGGGATTTGAGTTACGCATCTTGGGAACAGTTCCCCATTCCTCAGAAATGGTTTGCTACCGGCGAGGTCAATGCCCATTTAAAATATCTTGAAACTGCGGGCAGGGTAAAGAGGAGGGTGTTGGAGCAAGAAATCATCTATGAGTTGACTACATGATGGGACCGGTACGACAGTTGGCCGAGCTAGTGCGAAAACCCGGAAGTGGCATTTGGAAAAAGGTGCCGTATTCCAGGAATGGCTGGCAGACATTGAAGAGTTTTTAGCAAATAATAAGGATGCTGAAGGTTTCGGTAGGGAAATGACTATACTTGCTGACGCTTTTGAGGCCTATAAAGAGATGCGGAACTTTCTTCTTCAATCCCTGTCTCAGAAGCCGGAACTGATGCCTTTGTACTCGACGCGAGTCTTACACAGTACTGCCATGGTCTATTGCGGCATGCTCCTGATGGAACAGGCGTTTATAGCACAAAAGAGGGCAGCCGAACTGGGGGCTGGCAATCCGGAACGGAGTTTCTACCAGGGTAAGATGCAAAGCGTGCGGTTCTATATCAGGAACATTGTGCCCCGGGTTTTGATGATGCGAGATATTGTGCTGGATGCTGATACTTCTGCCATTGATATTCCGGAAGACGCATTTTAGAGTTTTTTTGCTGTATTGTTTTGCGGCTGCGGTGGGGAACTGCACCGCCGTCCCTGTTAAACAAAGTCCCCGGGTCCTGTTAAAGGAACCGGGGACTTTGTTATTTATATTCTTTTTTGTCTGTTTTTTTATTCTTCTATACCTGCCAGTCGCTTGGCAATTTTTTCCTCGCCTCCACTTCATAGGCAGCCATGATACCTATTTTCTCCATTACCGGGGAGCCGCCGCCGTGCAGCCCGCCCACCTGGGCCACGCCGCCCATGTCAGTACACAATATTCAAGAAACGCAAATTTCATGCCAATAGAGTGATGACATTGCCCGAATTTTGTTCAAGTGTAATTTTGAGTTTTGGCATAGATATTGCAATGATTTAATGAATGAATGATTACATAAAAAGGGGGAAGCAGTATGGATTATACGAAACTAACGGTAGAAAAACATGACGGCTATGTGGTGGCGGCCATTAACAACCCTCCGGCCAACGCCCTGGGGCAGCCGGTGTTGGCCGACCTTGACAAGCTGCTGGACGAATGCCTGGAAGACAGCGGCGTCAGGGCTATTATCATTACGGGAACGGGAGAAAAATTATTTTCTGCCGGTGCGGACATCACGGAGTTTGCTGCCATTCGGGCAGGCAATGCGGCCAAAATCAGCGGTCATGACGTGTTTCTGAAAGTGGAGCACTATCCAAAACCAATAATTGCCGCCATCCAGGGCAGCGCATACGGCGGCGGCAACGAGCTGGCCATGAGCTGTCACCTGCGTATTCTGGCTGATTCTGCAAAAATAGGCCTACCGGAAGTGAAGCTGGGCATTATCCCCGGTTGGGGCGGGACCCAGCGGCTGCCGCGATTGATTGGCAAGACCAAGGCGCTGGAAGTGATGCTCACCGGTGAACCTCTTAGCGCTCAGGAGGCACTTGACTACGGCCTGGTAAACAGACTGGTACCGGCGGGCAAGGTGCTGGAGGAAGCCTGTGCTTTGGCCGCCAAACTGGCCAAGGGTGCGCCTATAGCCATCAGGGAAATTATCAAGGCGGTCAACCAAGGGCTCAATACCACCATTGAGGAAGGAATAAAGATCGAGCAGGCGGGCTCTGCGGTGGTATTTGCCAGTGAAGATGCCAAAGAAGGGGGCGCTGCCTTTTTCCAGAAAAGGCCGCCCGAGTTTCAGGGCAAATAATCCGGTGCGCCGTATCCACCCTGGTAAAATATTACCCGGGTGCTGGATGCGTGTCACAAACATGCCTGGCTGTTAACAAATATCCGTTGGCGTACCCGGGTCGCCAGAGGGCGGTGCGACGCAGCAGCGGTCCCTGTTGACAAATTATCCTCTGGCGATGCCCGGAGCTTTCACCGGCGCAGAAGCCTGCACCAGGGCATGAGTGTAATCAATCCCGTAAGGTGGCAAGTCTTCTATAGGGCAGGTTGGATTTTCCTTATCGCGGAAATATGGTTTGTGCAGGAAAATGTGTGCCAATACAGAAATTGTTAGTATATTCAGAAAATTAAGTTTGCTTTGTCGCCTCCAAGAAACAGAAGATTATATCAATTCATGGGTGAAGCAGTGAATATACCCCCCTGAAAAGTCATACTGGCTGCTTATTTAATATAATATATAAAAGGTTTCTGCAGGAGAAACACCAATCAACAACTGGCGGCAAGGACTTTATGTGAATAAAATTCTGGTGGGGGTGTCAAAAAATGTCGAAACCGATTGTTTCCGTTACCGAGTTTGAAGATGCTTATCAGTCTGTGCGCCAGGCCCTGGATTTATGTCAAGGCCTGGATGGATTGGAAAAAGGAGATGGGATTTTGATCAAGCCCAATCTGGTTTCCTGGGACTTTGATTTGCCCTTTCCTCCTTACGGGGTGGTGGTCACATCTGCCGTCATATCAGCGCTGGTACGGGTTTTGTCGGAAGAGGGTTTTACCGACCTGACCATAGGCGAAGCGGCTTTGATGGTCCCCAAAACCATCGGTCATGCCATGTACAGGGAATTGGGTTATGACAAGTTGGCGGAAAAATACGGTGTCAAACTGGTGGACTTTAATGAAGAAAGATTTGTCAAAGTGGACTGTGACGGCTACCAACTTTCCATTGCGAAATCGGCCCTTGAGGCGGATAAGATTATAAACGTTCCGGTGTTGAAGACCCACAACCAGACCAAGGTCTCGCTGGGCATCAAGAATTTCAAGGGTGTCATCAACCGCAAATCCAAGATGTTCTGTCACAATAAGGACACGGATTTAAGTCATATTTTCCCCCATATCATTGAAAAACTGCCGGTGGCGCTGACCTTGATTGACGGCGTATTTGCGCTGGCCAAGGGACCGGGTCCCACTGGGAAGGCGGAAAGGCGCAACCTGTTAGTGGCATCTCGCGACACGCTGGCAGCGGATGTGGTGGGCGCATCACTGCTGGGTTACAGTGCGGATGATGTGGACCACCTGGTGTATTTCGCCCGGCGCAATGGGGGCAGCACCAGCATCGATGATGTGGAAGTGCGGGGAGAGGACGTGGCACAACACACTAAATTTCTGGACTATGATTGGGAGTGGACTGAAGAAGACACCGGGCCTGTGGGCTATGAAAAGCGCGGTATTACCGGGCTGGCAGTGCGAAAGTACGACAGCACCATGTGCACCGGTTGTTCTTCGTTATTCAACCCCCTGTTGATCATGTTTATGTCGGCTTTTAACGGGGAGCCTTTTCCCAATATTGAAGTACTCAGCGGAAAAGTACAGACAGCTTCACCCGGTTATGATAAAACGGTACTCTTTGGCAAGTGTCCTTATGACTTGAATAAAGATAATCCCAACATTAAAAAGGCCATTGCCATCAAGGGCTGCCCCCCGGACTTGAAGGAATTTGAGAGATTAATGCGGGAAGAGGGGGTGGCGTGCGACTACAATGAGTATGTGAAGTACCGTCATTACCTTTTCAATCGCTACAAACCCGAAGAGGGCTTTGACCTGGAGCTGTTTAAAGTGTAAATTTGTGAGGTTAAGTTCCCCCTGCCCGGCGAGCTTGACCTGACGGGACTGTTTATGTGTGGTGGTGCAGCTATTTTAAAAATGATGGAGGTGTAATTCATGAATTTTCCAAGACCGTATCTGAAGGTTTACGAAGAAGCGGGAGTGACTTGGGATTTAAACATTGAGCCCAGAACTCTCCACAGTTTGCTGTTCAATTCAGCCCGGAAGTATCCCGACAAAACAGCGTTAATATTTTACGGTCACAGGATTTCTTATGCACAGCTGGCAGCCTGCGTAACAAGGGCGGCATCCATGTTTTATGAGCTGGGGCTGCGCAGGGGGGACAGGGTTTCTTTAATGCTTCCCAACTGTCCCGACTTTGTCATCGCCTACTATGCGATTTTAGGCCTGGGCGGCATCGTTGTGAACACTAACCCCATGTATGTGGAGAGGGAAATCCAGCACCAGCTCAACGATTCCGGCTCGACAATGATTATTACCCTGTCTGACCTCTATCCCAGGGTGAGAAATGTCAGAGCCAGCACCCCGTTGGAACAGGTTATCCTTACCGGCTTTAGCGGCAAGCCCGAGACTCTGCCGGACGATTCCCTGTGGTTCCCTGATTTTTATGCCCAGGACCGGCCTCCGGCTCCTCCGGTGGATATAGACCCCCTGGAAGACCTGGCGGTGCTGCAGTATACAGGCGGGACCACCGGCACATCCAAAGGGGCCATGCTGACCCATTATAACCTTTACGCCAACTCCCAACAAACTGACCATTTCTTTATTGGCGATGAGAAAAAACAGCTTACCCTCACAGTGCTGCCGCTCTTCCATGTTTACGGCATGACTTCCTGCATGAATCTGGCCATCGCTGCCGGGACCACCATGATTTTGGTGCCGCGGTTTGTTCCCGAAGAAATTGCCAAGATTATCATCGAAGATAAGCCCACATTTTTTCCCGGCGTCCCCACCATGTTCATCGCCCTGTTGAACTGTCCCGAGTTTAAAAACGCAGATAATGTCATGGTTTATAATTCCGGCGGTGCGCCAATGCCTGTCGATGTTTTGCGTCAATATGAAAAAATATTGGCAGGAAGTGAAACTACCATGGGAGAGGGATACGGGCTGTCCGAGACATCACCCACTACCCACTGTAACCCCATATTTGGTGAGATGAAACCTGGCAGTGTCGGCATTCCATTCCCCGCTACGGATGCGGCGGTAATGGATGTCGAAACCGGCAAGCCGCTCCCTGCGGGCGAGGTGGGCGAGCTGGCCATTAAAGGCCCACAGGTGATGAAGGGATACTGGAATCTGCCTGAAGAAACGGCGGTGGCGCTCCGGGACGGCTGGCTGTTTACCGGTGACATGGCCAGGATGGATGAGGACGGCTATTTTTACATTGTAGACCGTAAAAAGGACCTGATTATTGCCGGCGGCTATAATATTTATCCAAGGGAAATTGAGGAAGTGCTGTTTGAGCATCCCAAGGTGCAGGAAGCGGTGGTGGCAGGGGTGCCCGACGCTTATCGTGGTGAAACCGTCAAGGCTTTCGTGGTGCTGAAAGAGGGGCAGACCGCCACCAAGGAGGAAATAGTTGCTTTTTGTAAGGAAAGACTGGCTCCCTACAAGGTGCCCAAGAAGGTGGAATTCAGGGATGAGCTGCCTAAATCCGCTGTTGGCAAGCTGTTACGCCGCAAACTGGTGGAAGAGGAAAGGCTGAAGCAGGCCCGGGCAGAGGAGTAAAAGGCGGCTGCGCGACCTGCCGCCAAAGCTTGCCACTGGCAGAAACCGTCTTTCCGCCATAGAAGGTGATACTGATAACGGGTCCGTGCAGGTTGGGCAGAGCTTGAACGTTCTTACCGAGATCAAAAGCGTCCGGGAACTGGTCCGCGATTTGACAGAGCAAACTGTCAAGACCCTTGAATATGCCAGTGAGCTGCTTGACAGTTAATGACAATCGAAGCTTTTGGGCGGCAGTTTTGATTTGTGGACAGAAAAATAACATAGCTGAGGGTGTGGTGCAGTTGCGCACCTTTTGTTGCAATACATCATCGAAAGAGGTTAGTGATATGAAACTTTCGTTTGGAACTGACTTGAGAAAAAGGTTGAGCCGGGTGGCGCTGGGAGAAGAGCCCGGGGATATAATTTTAAACAACGGCAGGGTATTGAATGTTTATACCGGCGAGGTACTGCCGGGGCAAGTGGTGATAGCAGGAGAAAGGATCGCTTATGTGGGCCGAGAGCATGGTTTTCCGGTGGGTCCGGAAACTCGGGTGGTGGATGTGGACGGGCAAACCATTATCCCCGGATTAATTGACGGGCATATTCATATGGATGCGTGGATGGCATTGGGGGAATTTAGCAAGCTCATGCTTCCCCGGGGGACCACTGCCGTTATCACCGAATGTACAACAGCTGCAAATACTGTTGGACTGCAGGGCGTGTTGGAGTTTGTGCGGGCCTTTCAACACCAGCCCATGAGGATTTTCACGGTTGCTCCTGTAATATCTTTTCTCTGTTCGCGCAGAAGCAGGGGCAGTGCAATCAGTTTTGCGGAAATGCA
This sequence comes from uncultured Thermoanaerobacteraceae bacterium, assembly GCA_964529795.1. Lineage (GTDB taxonomy): Bacteria > Bacillota > JADQBR01 > JADQBR01 > JADQBR01 > CAZGXM01. Next base: position 13,247 of record CAZGXM010000048.1, on the reverse strand, counting down.
GCAGGTGTTGGCGCTGCCGGAAGTGGTTGGGCTGGGGGAAATTTACTGGCCGCGCCTGTTGCTCACTGGTGAAGGAGAAAAATTGACCGGATTGATAGAAACTGCTGCTGCATTGGGCAAAACAGTGGAGGGGCACGGGGCGGGAGCCAAAAACCAAAAACTTGCTGCCCTGGCTGCCCTTGGTATTGATGCCTGTCATGAGCCCATCACTGCCCATGAGGTAAGGGAAAGGTTGCGATTGGGGTTGGCGGCAAAAATCCGAGAGGGGTCTGTCCGTCAGGAACTGCAGCAGGTAATTAAACCCCTGAAGGAAATGAACTTAGACCTGCGCAGGGCGATACTGGTTTCTGACGGTGTTTGGGTCGATGTACTTACAAATTTCGGACACATGGACCATATTGTCCAGAAGGCTATTAACCTTGGGCTTGACCCGGTATCAGCCATTCGGATGGCAACGTTAAATGTTGCGGAATACTTTAAACTTGATGGTGACCTGGGAGGCATTGCTCCGGGCAAGTGCGCTGACCTGGTAGTAATTCCCGATATTGATACCATCCAAGCCCGGTTGGTAATTTGCAAGGGAAGGGTTGTGGCAGAGAAAGGCAGAATGACAGCGGAATTGGGGGACAACAGTTACCTGGAGAATTTTCCGCAAGCTTTGGTGGTTTCTCCTGTGCAACCTGCTGATTTTGAGGTGCGGGTACCTGTCACTGCCGGCGAGATAAGAGTGCGGGCCATAGAAATGGTCACTGATATCCTCAACTGCGAGGCAGCCGTCACCCTGCCGGTAGAGGACGGGGCTGTGTCACTGGTGCCCGGTGGAGATATTTTAAAGGCAGTTGTAATGGACAGGTTCGAAGGAAGCGGCCGGCGAGCAGTAGGTTTTATCAAAGGTTACGGCATGCGCCGGGGTGCGGTTGCCTCCAGTTTCAGCTTTGACGAAGGCAATTTGACAGCTATAGGGAGTAATGATGTGGATTTGGCCGCTGCTGTAAACCGGATTAGAGAATTGCAGGGAGGGTTGGTGTATTGCTGTGACGGCCGGGTAGAAGCAGAGATACCCATGCCTGTGATGGGTAGCATTTCCCGGCTCGCAGGGTATGAACTTGCCGCGGAATTTGCAGCATTCAGGAAGCTGCTGGAAGCAGCGGGGTGCAGCGGTAAAAACCCGTTGTTAACGCTGTTTACCCTGACTTTTACTGCAATTCCCTCTTTGCGGCTGCTGTCTGAAGGTTACTGGTTGTCCAAGGAAAACAGGCTGGCCGACCTTATTTTGAAATAATCATCCCGGTGCTAACAATTTGGAGGTGGAGAGATTGCAGGACCTGAGCAGGGCGGATCAGATGTTGAAAGAACTGATGGCATTTCATTACGGGGCCCCAAAAAAAGCTGACAGAAAGAAGAACCCCGTGGCGTGGTGCAGTTCCATTGCACCGGTGGAGGTTCTGGTGGCCATGGACGTTTTGCCGCTGTTTCCCGAAAACCACGGCGCCATGATCGGTGCAAAAAAAATGGGGGTGGAGCTTGCCGAGGCCGCGGAGGAGATAGGATACTCCACAGATATTTGTTCATATGCCAGAGCAGATATTGGTCAGATATTGACGGGCAAGAGCCCGGTGGGAGGCCTGGCTAGGCCGGACTTTCTGGTATGCTGTAACAATATCTGCAATACGGTGGTTAAGTGGTATGAAAACCTGGCCCGTCATTTTGACGTGCCCCTGTTCCTCATAGACACTCCTTTTAACCATGGGGACAAAATTGGCGAATCAGTAATTTTATACGTAAAGAACCAGTTTGAGGAATTTATCCCCTGGTTGGAAGCGGTTACCGGCAGGGAGTTTGATATGGAACGCTTCAGGAAGGTTGTAGAGATATCCACCGCCACATCAAAACTTTGGCGTGAAGTGCTGGAGTTTGGCAAGCACCGGCCGTCACCATTTACCGCCTTTGATACTTTTAATTTTATGGCCCCCATAGTTACCATGCGCGGGACTCCCCGGGCCCTTGAATACTACCGGGTATTAAAGGAGGACTTGGAACAAAAAGTCCAGCAGGGCACGGGGGCTATTCCCCGGGAAAGGTACAGGCTCATGTTTAACGGTATCCCTGTCTGGTACGCACTGCGTCCCATGGCGGAACTGATGGCCCGGCACGGGGCGAACCTGGTCTGCTCCACCTATACCAATGCCTGGGTACTGGAATTCAATACCCATGACCTCCTGCGCAGCATGGCCGAAGTTTACAGTTCCGTGCTGATTAACCAAAGCCTTGATGCCAAGTTCAATGATGTCCAGCGGCTGATTGAAGCATATTCGCTGGACGGAATTATACATCATTCCAATAGAAGCTGTAAGCCCTACTGCTTTGGTCTTTATGACCTGGCCAGGATGACCCGGGAAGGCAAGTGGTCTGTTCCGGACCTTATTTTTGACGGTGATCAGACAGATTCCAGAAATTTTTCCTGGGCGCAGTTTGAAAACAGGTTTCAGTCCTTTATGGAGACTTTGGAAATGCGGGCTGTTTAATTCAAGGGAGGTTTGAGCATGGAACAAAAATTGCAAGATTTGTTATACACGGCCGCCAATCCGTCAACGGCGGTAACCCGGTGGAAGGAAGAAACCGCCGGGAAGGTGGTGGGGTGTCTCCCGATCTATGTTCCCGAGGAGATAATTCACAGTGCCGGGGCGCTGCCGGTGGGGCTTTGGGGGGGCAGGACCGGGATAGAAAAAGCCAATGCTCACCTTCAGGGGTTTGCCTGTTCCCTGGTGAGAGCAGTGCTGGAATACGGTTTAAAAGGCACTTACAGGCAGGTGGACGGGTTTGTCTTTCCCTCCACATGCGACCACATTCAAAACATGTCTGACATTTGGGCAAAAGTTTTTCCCCAACAGCCCAAGTTTGACCTGGTCTACCCTGCCAACAGAAAAAGTCGGGCCGCCAGAGGCTATCTGATGGACCTTTATAAGGACTTCCAGAGCTGGTTGGAGAAGTTGACGGGGAAAAAAATAACCCCGGAAAAGCTTGGGCGAAGTATCGGCATTTATAATAAACATCGGCAGCTGATGTTAAAATTGAGAGAACTCAGGGCAAAAAGGCCCGGTTCCATCACCGGCGGGGAGATGGCAGGACTGGTTAAAGCGTCCTTGTTTTTACCCAAGGAGGAATTTAACGTGAGACTGGAACAACTGCTTCCCTGGCTGGAAAAAAGGGAGATAACGGCAGTTCCCCGGGCCAAATTGGTGCTGACAGGTATCATGGCTGAACCGGAAGAACTGCTGGACATAATGGAAGAATTGGGAGCTTGTGTGGTGGCGGATGACCTGGCTTTGGGTGCAAGGATACACCGCGTAGAGGTTTCTGAAACAGGCAGGCCTCTTGAAGCGCTGGTGGAAAGGCACCTGAGGCTGGGCCCCTGTTCCACGCTGTTTGATCCGGAGAAAAAGAGGGGCAGGTATCTGCAGCAGCTGGCGGAAGCTGCCGGCGCCCAGGGAGTGGTCTTTATCAATATGAAGTTCTGCGAAGTGGAAGAATTTGACTACCCGGTGATAAAACAGGAACTGGAGCAGGTCGGGATGCATTTATTGTTTTTGGAAATAGAGCAGCAGGTGTCTTCGTTGGGGCAGTTGAGGACCAGACTTCAAGCCTTTGTAGAAATGCTTGCCTAGCTAGGAGGAAGACAAATGACCTATACCATGGGAGTGGACATCGGCTCCATCACATCCAAGTGTGTGATACTGAAAGACGGGCAACAGGTGCTGGCTGCGGCAGTGGTGAATGCAGGCACCGGCAGCGACGGCCCGCAGAGAGCTGTGAATGATGCTCTGGCTGAAGCAGGCCTTACCTTCCGGGATATTGCCTACACGGTGGCCACAGGCTACGGCAGGGTAATCTATGATGCTGCAGACGAAGAAGTGAGCGAAATTGCCTGTCATGCCCGGGGCGCTTTTTTTCAAGTCCCCGGCGCCCGGACCATAGTGGATATCGGCGGGCAGGATGCAAAGGCCATCCGGCTGGGGCCGGACGGCCGGGTGGTGAATTTCGTAATGAACGAAAAATGTGCCGCGGGAACAGGCCGGTTTTTGGAGGTCATGTCCCAGGCGCTGGGATACACTGTTTCGGAATTGGGGCCATTGAGCGAAAAGGCCGCTGAAGAAGTTGCTATCAGTAGCACCTGTACGGTTTTTGCAGAGTCTGAGGTTATTTCCCACCTTGCCGCTAAAAAGAAGGTGGAAGATGTGGTGGCGGGGATTCACCAGTCCATTGCCAGGAGGATATCCGGGCTGGTTCGCAGAGTGGGTTTGGCGGAAAAAGTGCTCATCACCGGCGGAGTAGCCCAAAACGAAGGGGTGGTAAGGGCGTTGGCGGCTCGACTGGACTGTGATATTACCGTTCCCGTGCATACCCAGGTAAACGGTGCTTTGGGGGCAGCGGTGTTTGCCTTTGAAAAATATCAGAAAAAGCCTGACCACACAGGTTAGTATCGTTAGGAATGGGTGAAACAGGGCGAATTTATGCATTTATTAATGAAGGTGCTATTGTTTTATATGTTTTTTCGTGACGTTTTAGGTTTTGGCATCAACTTTGCTTTGATAAAAAGATATAATGGAATTTTTGAAATCTGTGAAGCAATGTTTGCTGCCAGCGAAAAAGTTCAAAATATTTAAAATAATATGGATAGTTAGATGAATATGCTGGCGCTACCGGTTATTGATGGTTAAGGAACAAATTGCAACTGAATGATCAACTTTGGTCAGGTGGTGGTTTATATTGAAGACGATTAAGAAAATAGGTGTGGTGGGAGCAGGGTTTATGGGTAGCGGCAGCATCAGAAATTTCATGAGGGGGAATGATTGATGAAAATTGATCAAATCAAAAACATCTGTGTAGTCGGTGCGGGAAACATGGGGCATCAGATAGCTCTCAGGGCCGCCATATCCGGATACCGTGTAATCTGTACCGACGTAGCGGCAGAACAATTAAAAAAGGCAGAAGCCTTTGCCGACCAGTACCTGCCGGGAAGGGTAAAAAAGGGCAAGTTGACTGAAGAGCAGGCCGGCCGTGCTCGGGAAAACATCTCGTTTACCAGCAGTCTTGGAGATGCAGCCAGGGACGCTGACTTTGTCATTGAGGCTGCCACGGAAAAACTGGAACTGAAGAGAAGGATTTTTACCCAACTGGACCAGTTGTGCAGGCCGGAAACAATCCTGGCTACCAACAGCTCCTTTATTGTCAGTTCAAAGATAGCCGACGCCACCGGCAGACCGGATAAAGTGGTAAATATGCACTTTTTTAATCCTGCACTGGTGATGAAACTGGTGGAAGTGGTAAAAGGTCCCCACGTATCAGACGAGACTGCTGAAGTGACCATGGAACTGGCACGCCGTCTGGAGAAGATTCCGGTATTGCTGCACAAGGAAATATATGGCTTTTTGGTCAACTACATCCTGGCGGCAATTAACCGGGAGGCCCTGTATTTACTGGACCAGGGGGTTGCCAGTGCCGAGGATATTGACATGGCAGTGGAAAATGCCCTGGGGCATCCCATGGGGCCCTTCAGATTGATGGACCTCACGGGAATTGACCTGTCATATCATATTTCCATGGAGCGTTTTTTGGAGAGTGGCAACAGGGCGGATTTACCCAGTCCTACTGTGGTGGAGAAGTATGTTAAGAAAGAATGGGGTAGAAAAACCGGAAAAGGATTCTATGATTACAGCAAGTAATTTTGCTTTGCCCAGTCCGGAGGGGAGTTCAGGCTCTCCTCCCGGGTAATATCATTGGAAAGGAGCAATGTGAATGTCTGCTAACTTAGAAAACTTACTGTCCAAGTCCTATCCGGAGCAGGTGAGTCGAAGCCTTAATTATCCCAATAAAGCCCTGCCCCGACTGTTGGAAGACATTGCAGCGGAGTACGGCGATGTGGATGCCTATATTTTTGCCGGTAAAAAAGCCACTTACCGGGAGTTCAACGAACAGGTGGGGAGATTTGCCACCGCGCTGGCGGCGCTGGGCGTAAAGAAGGGCGACAGGGTGGCGGTAATGGCGCCCAATTGCCCGCAATTTGTCATCAGTTACTATGCCTTGCTGAAACTTGGTGCCATTGTGGTTCAGACCAACCCCATGTATACCAAGAGGGAGGTGGAACACCAGCTGGGGGATTCAGGCGCTGAAGTGATGGTGGTTTACGATGCATTATATCCCACGGTGGCTGCAGCACGAAGCAACACCGACCTGGAAAAGGTTATTGTCTTCAGCCTGGGACAGGAGCACCCGGTACGGGGAGACAATGTTTACCGGTTTGACCAACTCCTGGCGGATACGCCTGACCGTCCGCCCGCAGTGGACATCGACCTGGACAGGGATATTGCGGTATTTCAATACACCGGCGGTACCACTGGTGTTTCCAAAGGGGCCATGCTTACCCATGGAAATGTCATGCGTGATGCTTACATGGTCAAGTGCTGGACCCATGACAGCACCATGGGTGCGGAAAGGAGCCTGGTAGTGCTGCCGCTTTTTCATTCTTACGGCATGACTACCTCCATGAACACCACCATCCTGCTGGCGGGCACCCTGATTCTGGTACCCCGGTTTGACCCTGAGGAAGTATTGAAATTGATTGGCGATTACCGCCCCACTTTTTTTCATGGTGTCCCCACCATGTATACCGCGCTGCTGCAGCATCCCAAATTGAAGAACTTTGACCTTTCTTCCATAAGAATCTGTATTACCGGCGGCGCCGCCATGCCGGTGGAAGTGCAGCAGCAGTTTCAGCAGTTTACCGGCGCCAAGGTCCTGGAAGGATATGGCCTTTCCGAAGCGTCACCGGTAACTCACTGCAATCCTTTAGGTAAAGAAGTAAAGGTTGGCAGTATCGGCCTTCCTTTACCGGATACTTATTGTAAAATCATGGATATTAAAACCGGTGAAAGAGAACTGGATGTAGGTGAAGAAGGCGAGCTGGTAATCAAAGGACCCCAGGTAATGATAGGATACTGGAATATGCCTGAGGAAACCGCGGCAACGTTAAGAGACGGCTGGCTCTATACCGGAGATATTGCCAGAATGGATGAAGACGGTTACTTCTACATTGTGGACCGGAAAAAGGAAATGATTATTGCCGGCGGTTACAACATTTACCCCCGGGAGGTTGAAGAGGTGCTTTACGAGCTTCCCGGTGTGGCAGAGGCGGCTGTGGCCGGCGTCCCTGACAGGTACCGGGGAGAGACGGTTTGGGCCTTTGTTGTACCTAAAGAAGGGGCAAATTTGACGGAGGAAGAAGTCATCAAATTCTGCCGGGAAAAATTAGCTCCCTACAAGGCGCCGCGTAAAGTACAGTTCATGGATGAACTCCCCAAGACCACAGTTGGCAAGATACTGCGGCGCAAACTCACTGAACAGGCCGCTGCCGCAAAAGAGGGTTAAGAATATTTTTGGCGATGATGCCAAAGTACTGGAAAAATATTTTGCTTGGAGGTAAGTATACATGCAATTGAAAGAAGCCATAGAGCAGCGCAGAAGTATCCGTAAGTACAAAAAGGACCCGGTTGACCGGAGCATCATCAAGGAACTTCTGGAGGCCGCGAGGCTTGCGCCCTCCGGCACCAATATCCAGCCGTGGCGTTTCCTGGCGGTGACCAGCCAAGAGATGAGAAAAAAACTGGCTGCCTGCACATTCCACCTGAATTTCATTGCAGAAGCTCCTTTGACCATGGTTTGCTGTGCAGATTTGCAAGCCCTGGAAGCAAGAAAGCAGCGCATTAAAGAGCTGGTAGTGGCCGGTGCATTCGAGGGGACGGAATTGGAGAAAGTATCCTTTTCCGAATACCAGCAGAAATCCCGGCAAAATGATGCCTTCAACCTGGCTTATGTGAATTTAAACGTGGCCATAGCCATAGAACATATGGTACTAAGAGCGGTGGAACTGGGTCTGGGCAGCTGCTGGACCATGATGTTCAGTCAGAAAAAAGTTAAGGAACTGCTGGACCTACCCGACTCATTTCATGTTGTAGCACTGGTGCCTATTGGTTATCCTGACCAGCAGCCCAAGCAGCGACCCAGGCTGTCCCTGGAAGAAATCTATTTGGGAGAAGTTTAACCAAAATTGAAATGTCGTGGCAGTGAATGCGGTTGCGGCAATCTCTGCAGCAGGGCCTTTGGCTGCCCGGCCAATATTACTGACGGGAAAACAGGTAAAGGGCGGATTGATGAGGCGCTGTGTGTGGGCTGCGGTGTTTGTGCCACCTTGTGTCCGGCGGATGCAATAGTGGTGGAAAGGGAGGCTGACGCAAATGGAAGAAAGAATTAATGTCATAGTTTCCGGTGTGGGCGGACAGGGCAATGTACTTGCTTCACAGGTGATTGCTTTGGCAGCGGCGGCAGCAGGTTATGAGGTGAGTGCAGCCGAAACCTTCGGAGCATCTCAACGGGGGGGTTCGGTTATGAGTCACGTCAGGATTTCAAAAAACAGTGTTTCCGGTCCATTGATTCCCAAAGGGAAATGTGATGTTATCCTTGGTTTTGAGCCCATGGAAACATTGAGAGTTCTGGCAAAATACGGCAACCCAAATACCAGGGTGGTGGTCAATACCAGACCGGTATATCCTATTGGTGTGCTGGCGGGGGATCAGGTTTATCCGGATACCGGGCAAATTTTCCGAGATATTGAAGACCATGCGGCCCGGATGTTTTCGCTAAATGCTACTGAAATTGCCCTGGAAGCAGGCAGCCCGGTTGTGGCCAATATGGTGATGGTAGGAGCGCTATGTGGCACCGGCGTTCTGCCGCTGAAAAAGGAGGATTTCCTTTCGGCACTGGGTGATTATTTTACCGACCAACTGCTGTTACTAAATCAAAAGGCTTTCCAATTAGGAATTGCCAGTACTGCTGAATAGGATGGTTTCAGATTGCTATAAACTCAAAATAAGATTTTCAGCTTTTCTCTCTTCTGTGAAGGACATTTTGCCAGTAGAACAGAATATTTCATAATATTATATTAAGTCTGAAAACTATCTGGATGAGGGTTACGATATGAGGGATAAAGTAAAGGATTATATGTTTCCGGTCAGCAATCCCTTATTTGCCGACCAAAGTTTAAAGGATGTCTTTGACGCTTTGCGTCTTAACACATTACCTGGTTTACCATTGGTGGATTCTGCAGGAGAGGTACTGGGGATGGTCACCAAGGAAAGTGTTTTTCGTGAGGGATTGGATAATCTTTTCCCGTCAACACCTGTAACAAAATTTCTCACGCGAGATTTTATTGTGTTAAACGAACAGGCTGCCATTGATGAGGTATGGCCGCTAAACTATCCCTTATGCCCTGTAATTGATGCTGATAATAAAATTACCGGGGTGATATCGCAGCATCAGGTAGACCGTGCATATATGAAAAACCTGCGCTATCGTATCAATTTGCTGGAAGCAATATTCAACAGTACACATAACGGTATTTTTGCCATTGACAGCAACGGATATATAACATCTATTAACCCTGCAGCTGAAAGAATGGCGGGCTGTGCCAAGGAAGATGCTGTGGGTAAGTTTTTGACAGATGTGGTATCACCCACCGGCTTATTAGATGTGATAAATACTGGCAAGCCGCAGTTTGGGAAAAAGTTTCAGGTAGGAAAACGGAAATATATTACCAACAGGACACCCATTATACTGGACGATAAAGTAATCGGCGCGGTAGGTGTTATCCAGGATATTTCGGAAATAGAAGATGTGTCTCAGGAATTGAACAGTGTCAAGAATTTGAACAGGGAACTGGAAGCAATTATAAACCTGTCCTTTGATGGAATTTTGATAGTTAATGATAATGCGTTAATTGAAAAGGCCAATCCGGCAATTGAGAGGGTTTTGGGAGTGCCCGTCAAACATCTGGCCGGTAAAAATGTGGATATACTGGTTGAACAAGGGATTTTTGACGGTTGGCTGACTGATTTGATTAAAAAGAAGCCGGAGACAATTACAACCATCCAAAATAATATTATTAACGAAAGCCGCCTGATGATAAGTGTCAATCCAATTTTAAACAGTGGGGACCAGGTGGTCAAGTGGGTGATCAGTGTGCGGGATTTAAGTGAAATTTTGCAGCTCCAGGAGGAATTGGCTGAAGCAAAACAGTTATCGCAGAGCTATAAAAAAGAACTCTCGATTTTACGGTGTGAGGTTAATAATGATTATTTTGTGGCGGAATCAGCAACGATGAAAAGTATTTTGGAGCTTTCTTTGCGAGTGGCTCAGGTGGACTCGGCAGTGCTAATCCGAGGGGAGGCCGGTACAGGGAAAAAACTGGTAGCCCGCTTAATCCATGAAAACAGCCGCCAACAGCCCGGACCTTTCATAGAAGTTGACTGTGCTTCAATGGAGGACAATTTGTTGGCAGAAGAGTTGTTCGGTTATGAGTCTTGTGATGGTGCCAAGCCGGGAATTTTTGAAACAGCTGTCAACGGCACAGTACTGCTAAAAAATATCGGGGCTATTCCCAAGGATTTACAGGCAAAATTACTTAATGTTCTTCAAGAGCGGGAAATCCGGCGAATCGGCGGAAACAGGCATAGAAAAGCGAATGCCCGCATAATCACCATAACACATGAAGATATACTTGACAAAGTGACCTCCGGGGAATTTCGTAAGGATTTGTATTATTCTCTTAATATTATTCCCATTTCCATTCCGCCGCTCAGGGAGCGGCAGGAAGATATTATCAAATTAATTGAAATGTTTCAAAAGCGTTATTGTGAACGGTATGGAGTACGAAAAAAGTTCAGTCATGACGCATTAGAAATAATGTTAAATTACTCATGGCCTGGCAATGTACGGGAACTACAGTATGTTGTGGCCCGTCTGCACTTGATTTGTCCCCGAGATATTATTGAGGCCGTGGACGTAAAGAAGCAACTAGGCAGGTGGCGTGAAACCGGTGGACCCGGTGTTCCTGTTGATGGAGTTATTTTCTTGCGCAAGGCATTGGGTGATTTGAAACGAGAGCCGGTAACGGAAGCCTTATCAGAAACCGGCAGTACCCATGAGTTGGTTGAAGTTCTGGACATAGCGCAGTCCAGGATGGCGAAAAAACTGGGAAAGTGTAATGTTGACGTTAATAAAAAATGATATTTTTCCATACATTGAAGCGGTTATCATGACACTGGCGACTTCGGGCGAACATCCTCACAGAGTGAGCAAGCAGACATTCGGTGCTTACCGGCGGTGGACTTTTTGAACAGCATCTCGAATTAAATATGCTATGGGGGAAATGACATGTTTGTCGGTGAGTATGTCTTGAAAATACCAAAAATTAAAATCAATATGGGAATAAAAGAAGCTGCAGCTGTGCTAGGTGAGACGGGCGATCAGTTTGCTGGAGTGTGGGATAATACTGAACTGATTGGTGTCTTGGAGAAAAGCAGGCTGAACGAAACAATGATTTCGGGCGAAACAGAGACACTTAAAGATTGTATAAACAGTAATATCATTTTGGTGTCTCATGACCTGTTGGTAAGTGAGGCTGCCCGCTTGTCAGCAGACTGGTTTGTTGCCATGGGAGACAGGCAGAAGGTGCTGGGCATTGTCTCAAAGAGTGTCATTATGAAACAGGCTTATCGCTATATTACTGAAAAGTACAGGTTTCTCACCGCGTCCGTCGATCAAGCGTATAACGCGATTATTGTCATCAATAAGGATGGCCAGATAGATTTTATAAACAGAGCTGCCAAGAAACTGTTAAATGGCGACGGTAGGGAAATGTACGATCACATACTCAGCCAACTGCACAAGGTGTATGATGAAGGCAAGGCAAGCCTTGGGCAAAAGGTTACATTGACCCTGGATGAAAGCACCAAAAAAGAAATTTTGGCCAGTCAGGTGCCGGTATGGGTGCAAGGTCGAAAAGAAGGGACAATAACCATTTTTCATGACTTATCGGAAGTGGAGGCGGTTTCGCAGGAACTCAATTCCGTTAAACAGTTAAACAACCAGTTGGAGGCGATTATTCAGGCTTCTTTCGACGGGGTGCTGATTGCTGATGCCAATGGAATTATTTTAAAATGCAATAAAGCTATCGAAAAATTATTGAACGTGAGTGAAAAAGATATTATCGGTGAAAAAATCGGTGACCCCGACATTGAGAAACTGTTACCAAAGCAGTTGCTACACTCTGTTCAGGAGACCGGCGAAAGAACGTCGGTGGTCAGTGAAATACAAGAACGTCAGCTGTTGTTGACAGCCAATCCTGTAAACAATAGCGCCGGGTTTCTTGCGAATATTGTTATTAATGTGAGGGACCTTACAAAACTTAATAACCTGAAGCAAGAGTTAAGGAAAACCCAGGAGTTATATGTAAAATCCCATAATGAACTGGCGGAACTGCGCAAGAAGTATCTGAAACAGGAAAACATTGTGGTCAATTCTTCGGTAATGCGGGATGTTTTTGATATCGCTTCACGGGTGGCAAAGGTTGACTCTACTGTGCTTATACTTGGTGAATCGGGTGCGGGCAAGGAAATTGTGGCCAAATATATTCATGGAAATAGCCCCCGGGGTAAGGAAGCGTTTATTACGCTTAACTGCGGCGCCATACCGGAAAACTTGCTGGAGTCAGAACTGTTCGGCTATGAAGCGGGTGCGTTTACAGGTGCAAATAAGAGCGGAAAAGTTGGTTTATTTGAGGTAGCACATAAGGGTACATTGTTTCTGGACGAAATAGGGGAACTGCCGATGCGGTTTCAGGTGAAATTACTGAGAGCTATTCAGCACAGGGAGATTACTCGTGTGGGCGGTTCTAAACCGCGAAGAATTGATGTGAGAATTATTGCCGCCACTAACCGTGACCTGAAAGAAATGGTTGAGAAAAAACAGTTTCGGGATGACCTGTATTTCCGGTTAAACGTTATACCTATCAAGGTGCCTCCTTTAAGGGAGCGAAAAGAAGAGATACCCTATTTGTGCAGCTATTTTTTAAGCAAGATAGGCAAGCGCCTGGGCTTGAAAAAACGTATTTCTCCTGAAGCAATAGACCTCATGATGGAATATGACTGGCCGGGAAATATTCGTGAGTTGGAAAACGTAATTGAACGGGCAATTGTTACCTCAAGCAACCAGGAAATTACTTGTGAGGATTTACCGGTACACATTCTAAAAACCCAATCAATTGATAATGAAATAGTGGTTAAAGGGATTCAACCTCTAAAAAATGCTGTGCTGGAAGTGGAAAAACAAATAATAGAAAGGGCTGTGCTGCAGTA
>CAZGXM010000047.1:0-20879 GCA_964529795.1 uncultured Thermoanaerobacteraceae bacterium | reverse complement strand
CAGCCCCAGGTCTCTATCAAGTATTTCAAATACATCACCTCTTAAGAGACGCTCATTTACCTGCCCATAAAGTCAGTCCTGTGGTTTTATCCAGTTTGCGCAGATACTGCCCGCCGGTAAATTCGCGAATGATGGCTTCGCAGGCAAAAACTACGGTACCCGGTGCTAAATGACTGCCAAAAGCTCTCCCCTGCTCGTCACCCAAAACCAGGTGCATATGCACGAAAGGCTCACCCTCTTTTAATGAAATATTACCAACCCCATGCAGTATTTCCATGTGTTTATCCACAGTCACCAGTGCGTACTCCCGCCGGTCCTGGTGGTAAAAGGCTAGCACCGCTTTTTTCACTGCACCGATTAAAGTTATTTCTCCCAATTGAATATTTTTTTCCCGGGCAAAGCCGGTCAACCACTCCAATAAATCGGCGTCGTGGGGAACCCGACCCATAAATGTACGACCGTTATTAATCTCATGCATTTTCGCTCACCTCACTCGATATCTTGACACCTATCCCCTTAATAGTTTGTCTAAGAAAAGCTTTAGATACTCGTCCAATGACCGGCAGGCAGTGGAAAAATTAATTTTGAATTGGTTAACAGCATTTTCGTCAGCACTATCAGATATTGCTCTGATTACTACCAAAGGGACCTTGTTAAAGGCAGCGACCTGAGCTGCAGCGGCACTTTCCATGTCCACCGCCTGGCCGTTCAATTCCCGGCGCAATTTTTCCGCGTAAGCAGTTGTTGCCACCGCTTTATCACCGGTCAACAAGCGACCTTTAAATACCCTGCTCCTATCCCAGGATATGCACCCGGCTGCAGCAAGTAGTTCTTCATCAATCACGTACACACCCTGTCCACGGTGATTGTATGACTGCCAATCAGTACCTTCACCGGGACGATAAACATCATGCTGGCAAACTTCGCTAGCAAGAAAAATATCACCGGGCTGCATCTTTGGAAGCAATCCCCCGGCAACACCGGCCAAAATAATTTTCCCCGGCTGGTAGTAATCAATCAATGCCTGGACAGACATGGCGGCACTTACCTTGCCCATACCCGAGACCAGCGCTGACACAACTTCTCCCTGGTATTTTCCTTCTAAAAAAGGAAAAGGGCCTTTGTAAACGGTCCTGAGGTGATAAAGACTATCTTTAAATGGAGCAAATTCTTCATCCAAGGGAAAGACCATGCCAATCATTCAATCTCCCTCCTTAAAGGCCCAGCAGGTGTTCCGGGCGCAAGGAACGGTAATCATTTTCTTTTAACACCCGGTCAATTTCAGCCAAGATATCGTCTTTGTTTTCATTTAAAGTACCGCCCAGAACCAGGTGGTTGGAAGCATGATTGGTCCTGAAAATACAGTTGTCCAGTGCCAGGTCTTCCACAAACCACCGCAATTCCTGAATGTGCTCCATGGGTTTTAATGGTTTGAAATTTCCCTCCTCAACCTGTCTGGCCAAAGGAGTCCCCCTGTAAAATCGAAGGGTTAAAACCGCCAAATAGTCGGGTGACATTTTATTTACCACTGCCGCCGATGCTTTGGCATGTTGGTAAGACATATCCATTCCGCCAAGGCCTCCCAGTACCATTAAAGACAATTTAATGCCAGCCTCTTTTATTTTTTTCCCTGCTTCTACCATCTCCTGCTCGCTGACACCTTTACGAACATCCTGCAAGACCTTTGGATGGCCGCTTTCAAGACCAAGATAAGCAATGCCCAGACCGTCAGCTTTTAAGGCTGCCAGTTGTTGGCTGGTTTTTGCCAGTATGGATTTGGGACCGGCATAGACACCCACTCGTTGTAAATACGGAAACGTATTGTATAAAAGCCTCAACAATGACAGCAGTTTATCCTGTCCCATGGTCAGGGCATCACCGTCTGCCAAAAAAATTTTTTGTACCGCTTCTGGAGGATAGTATGCAGCAGCTTGCGCGACAATTTGTTCAATCTCATGCCAATTTTTTTCCCGGTACTTTTTTTCTTTATACATATAACAGAATGTGCACCGGTTATGGGAACAACCAACGGTAACCTGCAAAATTAAACTACGCGCTTCACTGGGCGGCCGAAAAATACGACCTTCGTAAAATTCCATCTGCCAATCTCTCCCAGTTGTCTATTATAACTTTAGAGCAAAAGTAAGTCCATGAAAATAGTGTAAAACACGTTTTAAAAAAAAAGGCTGATTAAGCCCATTTTTTCTGGTATTTCTTTCTTTTTTCATATGACACTCTCACCAGAGATTTATCCTGACTGTAGGTGATTTTCTTTATGGCGTCGTCCACGGGGAAAAAACCGCCGTCTATAAAACCGTTTTTCTCACTTACCCGCACCTCGTCGTGCTCGGCTTCCATGACAAACCAAATAATCCGGTTGCACACCGGGCGCTGGCGGGAATAAGAGTAGAATTCGTAGCTGGTTTCTCCCGCAGTTCCCACTATTTTGCCATCAATACCGGTTTCTTCCTTAACCCGGGAAACAGCTACCTCACTGGCATAATTATTGCCGCGAATGGCCCCTTTGGGTAAAACCCATTCCTTCTTATCGTTCTGCAGCAAAAATACTTTCTCCCCATGAAAAACAATTCCACCGGCACATTGTCTAAAAAGCATTAATACACCTCCATCAGGTTTTTGAAAAATAGACATATATCTATTTATAATTAGTTCGACAGCAGCAAAGTTATTCCTGCCAAACCTAAAGTTGAAAATAATTTTTCAGATAAAACCCTATACCCGTTACAAGGTTTTATCAATACATTACACTTCAACCAATTCATACTCCCGGCTTCCCAGGCCGATTACTTCCGCGTGGGCTAACTGGGCGGTACCGTCAATACCGTGGATTGCAGCGAATTTGTCCCGAACATTCAGCTGGTCCAATCGTGTTCCCGCCAGTCCCCGGGATTTATTGACCAAATCCAATGATGCCTGGTCAATAGCCACCGGGTCTTTGGACGCCAGTATGCCGATGTCTGCCACTATGGGTGCGTCACTCCAGCTGGCACAGTCACAATCCGGTGTAACGTTCATAACAAAGTTAATAAAAAAACTTTTTCCCTGCTTGTTTTTCAAAACCCCCAAGCTATACTCGGCAATTTTCTCTTGAAGAACGTTTGGTTCGGTTTTCCAGTTGATGCCGATGGCTCTTTGGTTGCACGTTACCGTGCATTCGCCGCAACCAATGCACTTCTCCCTGTCAATTACAGCATGTTTTTCTACAGTAATAGCCTGAGCAGGGCACCACATTGTACATTTTCGACATGCGATACATTTCTCTGTTTTTACTTGGGGGAGAATGTCGGAATGCATCTGCTGTTTCCCGCTCCGGCTGCCCAATCCCATGCCGATGTTCTTTAATGCCCCGCCAAAACCGGCAGCCTCATGACCCTTGAAGTGGGTCAGGGCAATCAATACATCAGCATTAACCGCCGCACTGCCGATATTTACTTCACTAAAATGCTTACCGGCGATAGGAACCTTAATATAGTCCTTACCGTTAAGGCCATCGGCAATAATCAACGGTGCGCCAACCACCGCGTAGGCAAATCCATTTTCTATCGCGGTGTTAAGGTGGTCCACCGCATTGGCACGACTACCCACATAAAGTGTGTTTGCGTCCGTTAAAAAAGGCTTCCCGCCTTTTTCCTCAACCATGTTCACCACACGACGAGCGAATGTCGGCCGGATATAGGCGGTATTATTTCTTTCCCCAAAGTGAATTTTTATGGCTACCAGGTCTTTTTCACTGATAATATCCGCCAGTTTGGCTCGACGGCATAACAATTCCACTTTTTCCAACAGGCTGGCCCCTTTTTGGGCACGCATATTGGTAAAAAACACTGCTGCAGGCATTGTCAATTCCCCCTTTTTTATTTAATTAGCGTGGGCTTACGTAAATCCGGACAATTACACGGACCCGCAGTAATTTTTGTCAACGTTTCTAAAAGAATAGCGGCAATTTTTTCTGACTGCCCGTAAAAAATATCTTTTAATTCCTGGTGCTGCCAGGGTTTAACCACTCCCTCGGCGTAATTGACAACCAGATCCAGCCGCGCATAACAGGCGCCGATTTCCCTGGCCAAATATACTTCCGGGCACATGCTTTGACCCACCATGTCCGCCCCGTACTGCTTGATCATCTGTACTTCCGCAACACTTTCAAAGTGACGCCCGTCAGTCACGGCATATATCCCGCGGTCAAATACCCGGCCGTTCCATTTCTGATGCGCAACCTCACTTAAATAACTATGAAGACGTTTACACACCGGTTCACGCATCATCAACAGATAGTCGTGAAAAATACAGACATCTTTGCGCATGGACAAATCTATATAATCAGTGGGCAACAACAAATCCAAGGGATTTAACAGGTGGTTTACGGCGCCCACTCCTCCCTCGCTGAGTATATTCCGCACTCCTGCTTCCTTGAATATCCAAAACAATTGCTGGGAAGCTTTCCCCCTGGAAACTTGCGGGCGCCAACCGTGAAATCTAACCGTCAGGCAGCGCCTCCCCGCCAATTCAAATAGTTTGAGCGGCGGGCCGGTACCATAAGGTGTATCCAGCACGATATTTTCAGCGAGGATATTTATTTCGGACCTGAATTCAGAAACATCTCCGGGAAATTCAAGGGAATTTGTACCGGAACCACCAATGATGGCAAAATCTGCAGCCAACATTTAATCCGGACCTTCCTTCGAACTGATTTGTTCAATCACTTCCCGAGCAACATGGCGAACATGAATATCTTCTTCAAGATTATTGGCAATATCCTCAATTTTCTTTAAAGCAGTGCGTAACCCCAGTCTCCCAATAGCAATAAGTGCCTGCTCTTTTACAGCCGGAATATTGTCATCCAAACAGCGCATCAACGCGAAATAACCTGAAGTGTCGCCGATTTTTCCCAGTGCTTGACAGGCACGGGAACGAATCATGGCATCACGATGCTGCATGGCGTCAATGACAAAGTTTAAAGCATTGGTTGACTGAATTTCGCCACACGCCCAGAGAATTTTAAGATAGATTCTTTTGTACTGTTTTTGCGGTAATTGTTGAAGTATCTCGACAACCTCGGGAAAACCGGTGCGTGCCAAACGAGAAATAACTTTTTCCAGGACGTAGGTGTTTAATTCCTGTAGCAAGTTACGTGCTTCGGTGAGATTCTTGTTTCCCGGTACAATATTTTCCAGGACACTCGCCACCAACCTGGGCGCTAGCAGGGCCCCTACCAGCTGTGCGGATTTAGTCGCCAGGGTAATTTCCCCGGAGTTAGCTGAATTGATATAACCCTTCTTTAGCAGCTGCTCAATAAAATATTGAATATCCTGCTTTGAATAAGTTTTGAGGGGCCAGCTGCCGGTAAACAACTCCAATTTCTGGCCGTGGCTGGAACTGCCAAACTTCAGCAAATCAACTAGCTGGTCCCTGTCAACCTGTCCCTCAAAATCATGAATAACTACCAGCGACGCCAATAGCTTTTCCGGTGTCAGCTGTAAACCCAACCGGTGTACAATATCTTCCGCCTGCAGTCGCTCCAGGTAATGAGGGTCTTCAAACCTGAGCCAAAACCGGTACATAAATTGCAGCAACTGCTCACCGTATTCAATTAATTCAGTCTGGGCAAAGCAATCAAAACTTTTTGGGCCCAATTCGGTTACTGTCTTGATAAATTGCCGGTAACGTTTATGGATTAACTCCACATACTCCTGCGAAAAACCGGTCCGCTCAGCGATAGCGGCAGATGATTCCCCGATGGAAAGCATGCGAAAAAGACGTTCCCACGGTTCATATTGGTCAACAGCAGCGGCAACAGTGTCCGGAATATATTCTTTCACCAAAGATACGATATCTCCTGCCAGTCCCGAAGCAAATGTAGGCGGAAAACCAAATTGCGTATTCAACTTGTCGGTGAGGATCTCGGTGAAAATGGGACTGTTTATAGCATGCAGGTTTAATTCCAAACAATTGAGCAAATCAGGAATAATAACCTGCCGGTAGTAGCTCTTGGCCATTGGGTTTTTTGGTCCGCCCCAGTCCTCGGTCAAGATCTTGATCAGTCCTTCAGTCAATATACTTTTTATTTCACTGTCAAAACGGATTTCATCCTGCCTGATATTATCGATCATTTGCCATCACATCCCACTCGCAAGCATATTCCTGACCGCGGAATGAATTTCTTTTGTGTACAAAAATCAAACAAAAATCCGGTAAAGTTAAAGGCCAGCAAGCGCGGCCCTTAACTGTTGTCCCCTGTGGTGTCCCTATTGGGGTATTTCATGACGCGACCTTCCCAAGTGCGAATGGTGACATAATCCTTTCCGGATGAAATGAGATATTCGGGAAGCATGGGAGTCTTACCGTAACCGTGAGGAGCATTGATTATATAAGTCGGGATGGCTAAACCGGAGGTTTGCCCCCGTAATGATTCCATAATCGCTATTCCCTCTTCCACCCGGGTGATAAAATGTGCCGTACCGGTAACGGGTTTGGCGTGGAAAATATAATACGGCCTGATTCTTACCTTTAACAGTTCATGATTTAGCTTCTTCATTACATGGGGGTCATTGTTTATCCCTTTTAACAATACAGTTTGATTACCGATGGGTACACCTGCTTTAGTCAGCCGGTCACAGGCCTCTGCAACATCGGCGGTTACTTCTTTGGGATTATTAAAATGCGTATTTACAAATACGGGGTGATATTTCTCCAGGATACCGCAAAGTGCCGGAGTAACCCGTTGGGGCATGGTAACCAAGGTTCTGGTACCCAAACGCTTTATTTCCACATGTTCTATCTTATCCAGTTCACCCAGCAGCCAATCCAGGCGCTCTTCATTGAGAATAAAAGCATCGCCGCCGGTTAACAAAACATCTCGAATCTCAGGATGATTTTTTACGTATGCCAATGCCTGCTCCAACTGCTCTTTGGGTGTCCCCTTGTCAACTTCGCCGATATTGCGCCTGCGCTGGCAGTGCCGGCAATAACTGGCACACTGGTTGGTAACCTTGATGATCAGTCGGTCCGGATAACGCCGGGTAATGGCAGGAACCGGTGAAGTAAACTCTTCACCCATGGGGTCATCTTCACCCATTACATCCTGCAGCTCGCGGATTGAGGGTATTGCCTGCCGGCGAACGGGACAGCCGGGATCATCGGGGTCCATCAAACTGACATAATACGGCGATACGGCCCAGCGAAACCTTTTACCCACCTGCTCTATCTCACTTTTTTCCTGGTCACTGAGATTAAGAATTTTGCTCAGTCGGTCCACGTCCGTAAAACGGTTTTTTAATTGCCAGCGCCAATTGCGCCAATCTTCTTCAGTTCCGCCCAGTAGTTTTAAAATTTTCTTCTTCTGTTTTGCATATTCGGTCGCCAACTGCATTCCTGTGGGAATATTTTCCCGTGCTTCCAGATACGGCTTGATTTTTTCCCTTAATTCAACCGCTCTTTGTTCAGCCAAAGCTCTGTTCTCTTCCACTCTGGAATTATGATTTGTCATCATTTTACCTCCCCAAATAATATTCTTATCATTAATTTTATCACAATAATCTTATAATTTACATCAGTCGGTAAACAATCTGAGACAAAGCCAAATAATTCGGCACCGAAACCGCCCGGTCAATAAAGGGTAAATATTCCTTCATGATACAGTCATCCTTTTGCCAACGGTCTTTTTCAAGGGGGTTAAACCACCACACTTTTCTAAAACCATGTGCCAAACGCCGGAAAGAGTCCAACTGTGGGTCTTTCCAATTATTCTTTCCATCAGCAACAATAATTAAATGACTTTTTGGTGCATCCAATCGGTAAATGTTTCTGGTCAGCCGGGAAAAGACAGTACCAAAATCAGAAAACCCGGACCATGAAAAGAGGGTATTGTTCTTGGCAATTTCCAGAGCTTTTTCCAGAGGCTGTTTTTGAAAAAGGTCCGTCACCTCTACGGGATAGTCTACAAAAATAAAGCTGCGTACGTGTTTATGCCTGGTTTGAATTGCGTGGGTAAGGGTCAGCATGAAATCTGCAAACGGTACAACGGAACGGGATACATCACACAATACGACCAACCGGGGTTTTTCTTTGCGAGGACGGCCTTTCACCAACTTGATGGGAATACCGTGATACTTTAAAGACCTGTAAAAGGTTTGTCGCAGTAAAATGTACCTGTTGCAACCCGGCCTTATCCGGCGGGAATAGCGGACAGCCAGTTTTTTGCCCAGCTTTTTAACCATCTGCCTAATCTGTTGGATTTCCCAATTTGATAAGTCATTCCAGCATTTTTCGCGCACATTCCAATGCCGCGTGATGTATTCCAGAACGTGCGGGGGACCGTCTTGCGCCATTTGTCTCTTTATTATGGCCAGTTCCATTTCCTCTTCGATTATTGTTAAGTTATTCATTACCTGGAAGAATTGATCCTCGGTAATGCCGCCGTTTTCCCTGAGCATTTCCGCTTTTCGCTGTACCATGTACCATGCAAAATGTCGCTTTACCTGAGCAATTTTTTCCGGCAGGGAACCGGTAAGAGCAGGATAACATGCATCGACCGTTTCCCGGACACTGTTACTCACCTGGGAAAAAGATGCAGAATTGAGAAGATTAATTAGCTCTTCTCCCCCGGCTCCGCCCCCGCCGGGCTTGCCCAATCCTCCGGACATACGTGCCCAACGGCTGTTTGAACTGTTGGCAGTACATGCTTCTGTACCGGTTAAACGTGACAATTTGTACCACAATTGCCGTTTGTAAGGGTCTTTTAACAAAGTTGCCCGGATAACACCGTCGTATTGAGAGGGCGGTACCAGTTTGAATGCGTGAAAGCAATCTTCCAGTTCCGAAGGCGCTACTTCCACCCCGGCTTTACGCATCAGCCTCACATTTTCCAAAATTTGCTCATACATCAGTATTACCTACCCCCACAATCTCGGAAAACTGGCCTTTACTTTTTCCAAATCCTGCTGTTCTTTTAACAACGCGGATAAAGTGGGGCCCAACCCGGTTTCAGAATCCAAATTTAAAAGTCTGACAGCCTTCAGCCAGTCAATGGTTTCCGCAGTGCTTGGCGGTTTTAACAATTCTTGACGGCGCACCCTTTGCACAAATTGCAGTAGTTTCACCAAAAATTCTTCTTCCAGATCAGGCATGTGACAACGAACCACGGCCATTTCTTCCACCAGAGAAGGGTAATTCAAGTAAAGGTACAGGCACCGCCTTTTCAATGCTTCACTGAGTTTACGTTCATTATTACTGGTAATGACAATATAAGGAATGGATACAGCCGCTACTGTCCCCAACTGCGGTATGGACACCTGCCACTGCGAAAGTACTTCCAGCAGTAAACTTTCAAATTCCTCGTCACTTTTATCCACTTCATCAATTATCAATGTGGCCTTATCAGCTTGACTGATAGCCTGTAAAATGGGCCGGGCCAATAAAAAATCCCTGCTGTAAATTTCCTGCTCCAGCTGGCGCCAGTTATTTTTGCCAACAGTTTGCAAGTATAATAACTGGCGGGCGTAATCCCACTCGTACAAAGCCTTGCTCTCATCCAAACCCTCGTAGCACTGGAGGCGAATGACCTGGCTGCCCGTAAAGCGGGCCAGCACCTCACCCAACATGGTTTTCCCTGTCCCCGCCGGCCCCTCCACCAGTAACGGCTTTTCCAATTTCAGGGCCAGATAGAGAACCCCGGCTGCTTCATCACTTAGCCAGTAACCAAGCGCCATAAAGCCCTTTTTTAACTCTTGAACGTTAACATCCATATCTTCACCTTTTTCCGATATTAATAATTACTTAAATATCTACCAATGCTTTTCCTGCAAATTTTTCCACTAAAAAACTAAGAGACGATGGACTGTCGCCTCTTTTACACTTTAAATACGATAATTAGGTGCTTCGTTTGTGATGGTGACATCATGTGGGTGACTTTCTTCCAACCCCGCATTGGTAATACGTATAAACCTGCCCTTTGCCTTCAACTCGTCAATGTTCTTGGTACCACAGTAGCCCATTCCCGCGCGCAACCCGCCGTTTAACTGGTAAACCGTTTCCGCCAAAGAACCCTTAAAAGGTACCCGCCCTTCCACGCCTTCCGGCACCAGCTTGCTGTTATCTTCCTGGAAGTACCGGTCCTTGCTGCCTTCTTTCATGGCGCCCAGAGAACCCATGCCCCTGTACACTTTATAACTACGACCTTGATAAATTTCTATTTCACCGGGACTTTCTTCGGTGCCGGCCAGCAAACTGCCAATCATAACCGCATCCGCTCCCGCAGCAATAGCCTTTGGTATATCCCCCGAGTACTTTATCCCGCCATCAGCGATAATGGGCACAGCGTATTTAGCCGCAACCCGTGCACAATCATAGATGGCAGTAATCTGGGGTACGCCGATACCGGCAACCACGCGGGTGGTACAGATCGAACCGGGTCCTACGCCAACCTTTACCGCGTCCGCACCGGCTTTTATCAAGTCCGCGGTTGCTTCAGCGGTAGCAACGTTGCCGGCGATAATTTCCATGTCTTTAAATGCCTGTTTCAATTCCCTGACTGTATCCAACACTCCCCGGGAATGGCCGTGGGCCGTATCAACCACCAAGACATCCACGCCTGCCTTAACGAGGGCGTCGGCCCGTTCCATGGTATCCTTGCCTACCCCGACCGCAGCCGCCACCCGCAGTCTACCCCGCTCGTCTTTTGCCGAATTGGGGTATTTTCGCGCCTTTTCAATATCTTTTATGGTAATTAGTCCTTTCAGGTTAAAGTCCCTGTCCACAATAGGTAATTTCTCAACCTTATGCTTTTGTAAAATTTCTTTGGCAGTCTCCAAATCAGTACCTTCCGGAGCAGTCACCAAATTATCCTTTGTCATCACATTGCTGATGGGCTGATTAAAGTTCTTTTCAAAGCGCAAATCTCTGTTAGTCAATATGCCTACCAAACGCATTCCTTCGGTAATGGGTACGCCGGAAATATGATATCGCTCCATCAATTCCAAGGCGTCGGAAATTTTATGCTGGGGACTCAAATAGATAGGGTCGGTAATAACCCCGTGTTCGGACCTTTTAACCTTGTCCACCTCTAAAGCCTGCCGTTCTATGGACATATTCTTATGAATAACACCAATACCGCCCTCCCGGGCCATGGCTATAGCCAGTCTTGCTTCTGTAACCGTATCCATACCGGCACTGACAATGGGAATGTTGAGTCTGA
Organism: uncultured Thermoanaerobacteraceae bacterium; assembly: GCA_964529795.1. Classification (GTDB taxonomy): domain Bacteria; phylum Bacillota; class JADQBR01; order JADQBR01; family JADQBR01; genus CAZGXM01. The sequence continues at coordinate 9,667 of CAZGXM010000047.1, read as the reverse complement.
TATTTTTCGTGAAATTAGTACTGATGTCCACTTGGTTGGGTAATACAGACGAAGCTGCCGGTACCAGCAGTACATCATCAAAAGTAAGCCCTTCTTTCACAAACTTGTCCATACCGAAGCCCCTTTCGTTAATTTCCACATATTATAGCATAAACAGCTTGCCATGACTATGAAATTCTCCATTTGCCGGAACGAATATATAATTGAACACGTTTTTTCACCAGTTCCCGCAGTATCAAGCGAGTATGGGGAATTAATGTTAAAAAACCGGTAATGTCCGTCAATAAACCGGGAGTTAAAAGAAACAACGAACCACCCAGTATCAACAGCCCTTCAATAACGGCATCCGCGGGCATGATGCCGGCATTTAGCTGCTCCCTTATCACCCGTAAAACCATCAGCCCCTGCCGTTTGGCCAGGGAGACGCCAAGAACACCGGTAAAAATAATTATTAAAAAAGTCCAGAGGACCCCGATTATTTGTCCCAATTTGATCAATAATATTAATTCCAGGGCAGGTATAAGGATAAATAACATCAATAGACGAAAAAACATTGCACAAACCCACTTTGAGTGCTGGTTTAGACCTGTCCAACCATAGGGCAGGCCCGCGCAAAATCTTAACAAGCTTAAATAATTTTATCATTATAGCAACTTAACGGTCAAACCTGAGACGTTTTGCCGTCAGGGGCACATCATAAATTGCCGTTGGCATGGGTATTTCCTTCCCGGACATATCATAACACTGGAAATATACAGCGCGACGGTAAAATAAATGCCGGTCCACAACAAACAGGTAGTATAATCCCACCATTGGTTGACCAATGGCAGTAATTTTGGTAGTACGATATTTCAAGTCCTTGACATCGTAATTGAGTGCCAAAATAGCAAATTTCCTGTTAAAATCCACTGCGGGCAAAACCTTATTTTTATCTGTAGCAGCCGGGAAATAAACATTTTCCAAGGACTGTTCCGACGTGAAAAGCTGAATATGTATTTTCCCTCTCAGTTTTAAAGGCATCCCCGCCTCCGCCCGCAGCAAATCCCTTCTGGTTAGTGTGATGTATTGCACCAGGGGATATTCCAAAACCCTGGCCAACAAATCCCGATTAATATCCATAAGCATCCCTCCTCGTATCCACAATATATGCAAATAAAAAGGGAAAGGAAACTTAAAAGGCAGGAAAGTTATTCCTGCCCCGGTAATCGATATTATCATCCTGCCTTTTCTTTTAAAGAATACTCCGAACAAATCGGGACCCTTGAATGGAACTCTTTCACCACTAAAACTACCTTCCTATCTATATATAAAGATATTTAGTGGTAGTTTGCCAATAATAAACCATAAATATTTTAATTCCAAAAAATATCGTGATAACAATTTCTACCACAGGCAACAGCATAATCTCAGCGAGGCAATTTCCTTTCCAATTCCATGATCCTGCGATTTTTGGAAATAATATCCTTTGCATATTTACTGTTGGACTTTTGTAACCTGCGATTGACTTTTTCCAACTTTTCCATTTCCTGCCTGCGTTCACGCTCCACTTTTTCCAGTAAATTTATCAGTACCCGACGGCTTACCCGCAAATGTTGTACTTTTTCTTCCAAGTCTTCAATCCGTTTTTTCAACATTTCCCTGGTTAAATCCGCCATGTAACCACCACCCGAAAAAAATTGGGAAATAATTACACCTTGCTCTATTGCTATTATATTCAGGTGGAGGAAATTATAGTCATTTATTGTAAACTTTATAGTGCCGGGCCATCCTGTCCACTACCTCCTGCAAGCGATCTTCCGGGCAAACCAAAGCAATACGTACGTACCTGTCTCCTTGCTCACCAAAAGCGATACCCGGTACCGCCACAACACCAGTGCGCTTTAATAAATCCAGGGCAAAATCGGTGGAGTTATTAAACCCTCGGGGTACAGGCAGCCAGACAAACATGGATGCCCGCGGTTTATCCACTTGCCAGCCCAGCTTATTTAAGCCGTCCACCAAAACATCCCTGCGTTTGGCATAAGTTTTTGCCAAATTTTTTACCCAATCCTGCGGACCGGTCAGGGCCGCAATGCCGGCTTGCTGGACAGGTTTAAAAACCCCATAGTCAATGTTTGATTTAATCTTTGCCAATGCTTTGATTACCGTGCTGTTGCCCACAATAAAACCCAGCCGACACCCGGCCATATTGTATGTTTTTGATACGGAATAAAACTCCACACCCAGTTGCTTTGCCCCGGGCACGGACAGGAAACTAATGGGAGAATAACCGTCAAACGCCAATTCCGAATAAGCAATGTCATGGCAGACAATAATGTCGTATTTCCTGGCAAAGGCAACCACTTCCTCAAAAAATCCCGCATCCGCTACTGCCGCCACAGGATTATTGGGGTAATTTAGCATCATGATTTTTGCCTTTCGTGCTATGCTTTCAGGAACTGCAGTCAATTCCGGTAAAAACTTATTTTCTCTTCGCAGCGACATGGAATACTTTTGACCTCCGGCCAGGTAAAGACCGAAACTGTAAATCGGGTACCCGGGGTCGGGAATTAATGCCCAGTCACCGGGGTTTATAAATGCCAGGTAAATATGGGCCAGTCCGTCCTGAGAGCCCATCAACGAAAGCACTTCTTCATCAGGGTCCAATTCCACGTTAAAACGACGCTTATACATTGCGGCAACAGCTTCACGTAACTCCTTCAGCCCCTGAGTAAGCGCATAGCCGTAGTTGTTTGCGTCAGTTACGGCATTACTGAGTGCAGCCACCACGTGCGGCGGCGGCGGAAGGTCCGGACTACCGATACTGAGGTTGATAATGTCCCTGCCCTTTTTTTCTTCCAAGATGCGCAGTCTGTCCATTTCTGAAAAAACAGCCGGATTCTGGCCTGACAACCTTTCAGCAACTTCCATTATTCATCCCCTCCCGAAAATTAAGCAAATCCCGTACAACCTGATTCTTTACCGTTGCAGCGCCAAGAAAGTTCTCGCCCCTGGCGGTACCGTGGAAATCCGAACCACCGGTAACAACCAAATCATGACGCCCTGCCAACTCCAGATACAATCGTACCTGTTCCTCACTATGCTGCGGGTAATAAGCTTCGATTCCTTTAAACCCCCAGGTAAGTATTTCACCTAACGAACCTTGATTTTTTAACAACCCCGGATGTGCCAGTACCGGCACACCCCCGGCTGTTTTTATTAAATTTACCGCTCGTTGCGGTGTCAGCTTTACCCTTGATATATATCCCGGCCTGCCTTTGGCCAGGTATTTTTCAAACGCTTCCCTGATATCCCTTACATAGCCCGCCGCCATCATTGCTTGGGCAACGTGAGGCCGCCCAATTATTTCTCCGTTAGCAAAAGATACTACCCTGTCCCAGGACACATCAATACCTATTTTTCGCAGCTTGACTAGCATCCTTTTTCCCCGCTGCCACCGTTCTCTTTCCAGGGATACCAGCACCTCCAAAAGCGCCGGAAAATTATAATCGATAAAATACCCCAACACATGAATTTCTTCTTCTGACCAATCGGTGCTCAACTCTATTCCGGGTATTACCCTCACCGGCAGCGCAGCTGCCGCCTTGACGGCATCCGCCAAACCGCCAACCGTATCATGATCCGTGATGGCTACGCCCCAAAGGCCGCATTCAACCGCTTTATTGATTAATTCTTCGGGAGTAAAACTACCGTCCGAAGCCGTGGTGTGAGTATGCAGATCAACTGCCATAAAATTATCCCTCATTTTTTTCCGGAAGTATTTGCAGTAGCAGTCGCTTGACATTTTCGCCGGAAATTGTCCCTATTTCTTTTTCATTAAAACCTCTTAAACGTAACCCCTCTTGTATCTTGAAGTAGTCCTGAACACCGTTAATCCCCTCAGGCAGTGTGCCAACGCCGTCAAAATCAGAGCCGATACCAATATGCTCAACACCTATCAGATCCGCGGCGTAAGCAACATGGTCAAGAAAAGTATCCAGGCCGGCTGGCTCGCAACTTAAGAATTGAGGCGCAAGAGTTAAGCAAAAGATGCCACCATTGCGGGCCAGCACCTTCAGCTGAATATCGGACAAGTTTCTGTCGTGGTCACACAAAGCACGACAGTTGGCATGGGAAACTATAATTGGTTTCTCGGAAATACGCAGAGTGTCCCAAAAGGATTTGGGTCCCATATGGGCCGCATCCACCAACATTCCCAGCCGGTTCATCTCTTTTATAACCTTTTTTCCCAATTCAGTCAAGCCGCCGCCACCGCCCAAGACCCCGTCAGCCAATTGATTGCGTTGATTCCACGTTAAACCGATACTCCTTACACCCAGGCGAAACAAATGGCGAACCGTAGCAAGGTTTTTAATCCCCTCCCCCCCCTCAACTGCTACTAATGCACCGGCAGATTCTAAAGCCGGCAACCGGCGTAAATCACTTTTGCTACACACTAAAGCAAGCAGGTCTCGATTCTCTGCCAATGTCAATAAAAATTTGTCCAGCAAATCCAGAGTACGTTCCAATGCCCGGTACGGCTTGAATTGGCTTTCAATAAACAATGCGAAAAACTGCAACTTTATTACGGCGTGCATCCGTTTCAAGTCCAGGTGCCCCGGATTATCCCGTAAGCTTTTTCCTTTAACCACCCAAACAATGGAATCACAGTGAGTATCTATCACAAAAGGCTTCAGAAACTCCACCTTCCTTCCGATAAAATATTACCGCAAATTAAAATCAGTCAGCAAGTTATGCTTTCCGGTACATAAACAAAAAACCTGCTTGTCAGGGACAAACAGGTCTAGATACTCACAAATTGTTAGCGGGGTTGAACAATTAACTTAATAGCTGTTCTCTCTTCACCATCAATTTGAATGTCCGTAAAAGCAGGGATACAAATCAAGTCAATACCACTGGGAGCAACAAAACCTCTGGCAATGGCTACGGCTTTTACAGCTTGATTCAACGCGCCTGCTCCAATAGCTTGAATCTCCGCACCGCCTCTTTCCCTTAAAACTCCAGCTAAAGCACCTGCAACAGAATTTGGACTCGATTTTGCTGAAACCTTCAACACTTCCATAGCTTAGACCTCCTTGATTGTTTCAATGATATATTATCCCTAATATCTGCTTATTCGATAAGACAATAAAAAATTCCTTTTTCTAAGAAAAAATTTTTTCAAATATTCTTAAAATATATCCCGGAAAATTCAGTATTATTTTGTTCAGCGAACAAAATTAATAGGTTCAATTTTTTTTGCCCGTCCCAGGCAATCATCAATTTCAATGATAACAGCGTTGAACTGGGTGGGGCCGGATGCTACTTCAAACCGCACCGGCAGCTGATCTTTTAACCTTTTAATTATCAAATCCTGTTTTACTCCCAATACCGAATTGTACGGCCCGGTCATGCCTACATCGGTAATAAATGCAGTGCCGTTTGGCAAAATTCTGGCATCATTGGTTTGTACGTGTGTATGGGTCCCGCATAATGCGGAGACCCTGCCGTCCAGGTACCATGCCAAAGCCTGTTTTTCCGACGTGGCCTCCGCGTGAAAATCTACCACAAAGATATCCGCCTTATTGTGTAACTTTTGCAGCATATGTTCCACTGTACGAAAAGGGCAATCCAAAGGTTGTAAAAATACTCTACCCGCAATATTTATTACCGCCACCGACACCCCGTTGGTAAGCGAATAAATGGCATAACCTTTACCGGGTACTTCCGGTGGATAGTTGGCAGGACGGGTAATCCTGGCATCATCCCCAATGAAGTTAAAAACATCTTTTTTATCCCAAACATGGTTCCCAGTGGTAATTATATCCACACCACTGGCACAAAGCTCTTGAACGGTATCCAAAGTTACGCCTACTCCGCCAGCAATATTCTCACCATTGGCAATTACCAGGTCTAAATCGTACTTGCCACGTATTTCCGAAAGACTCTGGCGAATGATATTTCTGCCGGGCCGCCCCACTACGTCACCGATAAATAATAAATTCAAAAGTTTCATTCCTCCTGCTTTTTACTTGTATCTTATATATTTATTTTTGTCAAGACAAGCTCATTTATTAAAATACCAATACTTTCCCTTCTTCGCGAATGGTTACCGTATAAACATACCTTGATACTTGTTCTTTAAAAAGAACGATATTTCCTGCACCGGGCAGATAAATGTTTAGCCCTTCATTTCCCTATTAATAGAAAACGGCCCCGAAGGACCGTTATTTTCATATTCACTCTATTTGGCATAATTTACTGCCCGAGTTTCGCGAATTACCATCACTTTTATCTGGCCGGGATACTCCAGATCTCGTTCAATACGCTTGACGATATCTCTTGCCATCTGCACAGCAGTAGCATCGTCGACCCGGTCAGGTTTAACCATAATTCTAATTTCACGGCCGGCTTGGATTGCATAAGCCTTTTCGACACCCTCAAAGGAGTCGGCAATTTCCTCCAGAGTCTCCAAGCGTTTAATATAGGCTTCCAAAGTTTCTCGTCGTGCGCCAGGCCTTGCAGCCGAAATGGCATCTGCCGCCTGTACCAGTACGGCTTCAACACTTTGGGCTTCAATATCGCCGTGGTGCGCTGCAATAATATGAACCACATCAGCGCTTTCACGGTATTTTTTAGCCAAATCAGCACCTATTTTCACGTGAGGTCCTTCAACCTCGTGATCAACAGCCTTACCGATATCATGCAATAATCCGGCCCTTTTGACCAACTGGGAATCCACCCCTAATTCATCGGCCATGACCTGCGCAAGATGTGCCACTTCAATTGAGTGTTTCAACACATTTTGCCCGTAACTGGTTCGATACTTCAATCTTCCCAGCAGTTTCACCATCTCAGGATGTAGACCATGAATACCCGTTTCAAATGTTGCCTGTTCTCCTTCTTCCCGGATATTTTGTTCCACTTCTTTCTGAGCCTTTTCTACCATTTCTTCAATACGTGCCGGATGAATTCTGCCATCTAAAATAAGTTTTTCCAAAGCTATCCTGGCAACTTCCCGGCGAATGGGGTCAAAGCCGGATAAAATAACAGCTTCCGGGGTATCATCAATAATTAAATCAATCCCGGTGAGGGTTTCCAGAGTTCTGATGTTACGACCCTCGCGCCCAATTATGCGTCCCTTCATCTCATCGTTTGGCAGTGATACTACTGAGACGGTTGTTTCCGCCACATGGTCCGCTGCGCAGCGCTGGATGGCCATCGTAACTATTTCCCGGGATTTTTTATCTGCTTCTGCCTTGGCCCGTTCTTCCATTTCCTTAATCATCATGGCCGTTTCATGCTTAATTTCCTCTTCCACATTGGCCAGCAAAATACGACGGGCTTCTTGAGAAGTAAGGCCGGATAAACGTTCCAACTCGGCAATCTGTCTTTCATGCAGTCTTTCCAACTCGCTTTTTAAATTCTCAGCATCCTGCAGCTTTCTCTGTAAACTTTCATCCTTTTTTTCCAATACATTTGCCTTTTTGTCCAGCGCATCCTCTTTTTGCACCAAGCGCCGCTCCAGCCGCTGCAGTTCATTTCGCCGCTCCCGATTTTCCTTTTCCATCTCGTTGCGCAAGCGATGAACTTCTTCTTTCGCTTCCAACAAGGCCTCACGTTTTTTTGCTTCAGCATCTTTCCTTGCCTCATTAATAATTTTTTCAGCAGCCTGTTCTGCTGAAGTAATTTTTGCTTCAGCCAAGTATTTTCTGAGTAAATACCCGGCAGCAAAACCTATGAAAACGAGAATAACTGCGATTATCACTGTTGATAAAACGTTAATACCATTCACCTCCAATCATTAGAAAATCTGATTTTAACAGTTCAACAATTCCGCTGCCGTAGATACTGGACGATAGTGCTGGAAATAAACAATATTCGCTATTCCAAACAAATAATGCCGAGTTAAGAAACTCGGCAAATAACCAATACCTCACAACGGGCATGCCAAATTATCAGCACATTTTGCAGATTAAAGTATTTTTATCTCAACAATAAAACAAATAATTACTTAAATAAAATATTACTTTAATCCATATATAACAAACCCGCTTACGGCAGTCGGCTAAACCTAGTTTCTCCAAAAGTATTTTATTATTTTTACCTGTTGATGTCAAGCTCTCTGCCCACACGGGAAATGATCTCGCCGGAAAAACCCCGCCGTGCCAGGAATGATGCCAATTTCCGCCACTGTACCCGGGACTGGCAGCGGAGTTTCTCTTTTGCCAGCGAAACTGCCATTTCGTATTCTTCCTGCTGAGAAAATTTTTCTGAAAGTTTTCTGTCCACCAAGCCCCTGTCCACACCCTTGGATTGCAGTTCCTGCGTTATCCGTATCCTCCCCATTGGCTTGAGACGTTTTCTATCGCTAATCCACTGCTCTACATACCGTTCATCATCGATATAACCCATCTCTTTTAAATATTTAACCGCCGTTGTTATCTCATTGAAATCATAGCCTTTGGCTTCAAGCTTCTTGACTATCTCTTGTTCGGTGTGCCAGCGGTAATTCAATAATCGCAGTGCGGAGGCGATTGCCTTTTCCCTGGACATGGACAACACCCCTACTTGGGTTCAGCTAGTTGATTTCTCTCTTCGGGTAAAGTAATACCCAGTTTCTCAGCAATAGCTTTACGTACTTTTGCTTCCAATTCAGCAGCAACTTCTTTATTTTCCTTCAGATATTCTCTAACGTTTTCACGGCCCTGTCCCAACCGGTCATCCCCATATGAATACCAAGCGCCACTTTTTTGAATAATTCCCAATTCAACCCCAATATCCACAATACTCCCTTCCCGGGAAATACCCTGACCGTACATAATATCAAATTCAGCCTGCTTAAACGGTGGTGCAACCTTATTTTTCACCACTTTTACCCGGGTACGACTGCCCACCATCTCCTGACCCTGCTTAAGAGTTTCCACGCGCCGCACTTCCATCCTCACCGAGGCATAAAACTTTAATGCACGACCGCCGGGAGTAGTTTCGGGATTGCCAAACATCACTCCCACCTTCTCACGAATTTGGTTAATGAAAATTACTGCGGTCTGTGATTTGCTGATTGCACCGGATAATTTTCGCAATGCTTGAGACATCAACCTTGCCTGCAGGCCCACATGGGCATCACCCATTTCACCTTCTATTTCTGCCCGGGGAACCAGAGCCGCCACGGAATCAATAACAATTACATCAACGGCACCACTGCGCACCAGCGCTTCAGCAATTTCCAGGGCCTGCTCTCCCGTATCCGGTTGGGAGACTAAAAGGTTATCAATATCCACACCGAGGTTCCTGGCATACAAGGGGTCCAAGGCATGCTCGGCATCAATAAATGCAGCCGTACCCTCCCCTTTTTGTGCTTCCGCTATGACATGTAAAGCTACTGTGGTTTTACCGGATGATTCCGGCCCGTAGATCTCGACTATCCTCCCTCTGGGAACGCCGCCAATGCCCAATGCCCTGTCAATTGCCAAACAGCCGGTTGAAATAACCTTAATATTTAGCCTTGCCGCAGCTTGTCCCAACTTCATTATCGAGCCTTTACCAAACTGTTTCTCAATTTGCCCCAAAGCCATTTCCAAAGCTCTTTGTTTCTCACTCATTAAAATCACCTCTCAAGAGAACATTTGTTCGACATCTATTATAATGCACCTGGTAAAGCTTGTCAATTATAATTTTACCATTA
>CAZGXM010000046.1:0-21133 GCA_964529795.1 uncultured Thermoanaerobacteraceae bacterium | reverse complement strand
AGGCACCGGAAACCCCCGCTCAATCTGGATACTTAAAGTCATGCGTCAGTTCTGTACATTGAATACATTGGAAGATTATTTACGACACTGTATTTTGTAACGCTATAAAAAATTCTCTAAAAAGGTAGCAAAAATTACTTTTCTTTTATTGCATACATCACAATATCATGATATATTATATATTAGAAATTAAAGCCAAGGAGAGAACATAATGTCAGGTGCTTCAAATAATTCACAAGAGCAACTTAAAATACACGCTGATATTTTGGCGAAATTCTTTTCAGGTCTTTCCCATCCTATCCGTTACAGGATAGTAGCCACGCTTGCTGAAAAAGAACTGACCGTTAATAAAATAGTGAGTGAACTGGACTGTTCCCAAAGCCAAATATCCAACCATCTTGCCTGTCTTAAGTGGTGTGGGTATGTGAGCAGTCGCCAGGAAGGGAGGAGTGTCTATTATCAAGTTACTGATAAACGTATATTGGATATTTTAGAACTTGCAAAAAAAGTAGTATCAGATAACGCTGAACACATAAGTTCTTGCACCAGAATGTAATTGGAGGGTATTTTTAGTGAAAGAGAAATTGACCAGTATTGGTTCTGTATTATCTTCATTTTTAGCGGCAGTATGCTGACTGGGACCTGTAATTTTAATACCGCTGGGTCTTGGCGGTTTCAGCAGTGTCTTAGCGGCATCGTTAGGGAAGTACCGTGGATTATTTATTGTCCTGACCTTACTTTTGCTGGGTATCTCACATTACTTTATGAGAAAGCAGCAAAAGGCAAGTAAAAGCAGTAAAATTATTTTATGGATTTCTACCGCAGTGTCTGTCTCCATTCTTAGCTATACAATCATCCAGGGTTAAGGTAGGTGAAAAATTAATTGAAAAGGACCTTGATTTTAGGTGTTTTTTTTGCGTCTCTAATACTACTGTTGGTAGTAGGTTGCAGCAGTACACCCAATAAGACTGGTGCTGGTGCTGCACTTGACACCCCAAAGCAGGAAAGGACTCAAGAAGATAATGCAAGTGAAGGTAACGGCACAGGTGAATTCGTGACAAAGCAGTTCTTTATCACTGGCTTTACATGAAGCAGTTGTGCATCTACCGCTCAAGGGGTCCTGTCCAGGTTGGATGGTGTCAAAGAGGCGAAAGTCGAGCAGTCAGGAGATGCCGTGATTACTTATGACACTGGTAAAGTAGACTTGGATAAGTTTAAAGAAGCATTGAAACCATATAATTATCAAATTGATTATAAATAACGGGGAGGTTTTATAATGGCTGATTGTTGTGCTGTCAAAACACCAGTTAATACCCGGGAAAAGTTTAACTGCCCTAAATGCGGCAGCGAAGGAAAAAAGGTTGATATTATTACCTTAAAGAGCTTATTGCTCCCAGATGCATTAGCAAAATTAAGTCCCGAAAGTAGTTACCGCACGTGCACCAACGAGGCATGTAATGCAGTCTATTTCAACGATAAGGACCAAGTATACCTTACAGAGGATGTCAAAGTCCCTGTTTTTCAAAAAACCGATGCTGAAGACTGCCCTGTATGTTATTGCTTCGGCTGGACCAGGGAAAAGATTAAAAAAGAATTGGCGGAAACGGGCAACAGCACTGCGGTTTCTTCAATAACGGAACATATTAAAGCTGGCAGATGCGGTTGTGATGTAAATAACCCCCAGGGTTCATGCTGTTTGGCAAATGTAAAAAAAGTTGCTGCAGAGTATACTTCGCAAAATAAATAGTTAATTTGGCAGGTGACTTAATCGACTGGCATAAAAAAATAGGAAATTAATCTGATTTCAGAGGGTAAACGCCGCCAAGAATAGAGCGGTTTTCAATCCCTCGTGAAGTACTGATACAAATATTGTTATTATTTACAGTTTGCCAAAAGAATTTGCAAAAGTCGCTTTCCGATTGGTTTCCAGATTAGTATTTATGTTTTATCCATTCCGGTATAATATCGAAGTTTTTCTGCATGACACGGCCAGCAAAAGGGTTTGGGCAGGCACCTACTTTGACAGCCCTTCCCGGTGAGGACAATGTGCGAAACAGTTCTTTGTCGATACAAAAAGACTTAACTTCTTAACATCATCGGCTGCCCCAACATCCAGAAGTTAAGCAGTAAAAACCCTGCCAGCACTATCATAAAAACAGTGGTAACCGGAAGAGATATCCTCTGCTGCTGCCGTAACTTATATACTGCATAAAACGAACCTACTGCACCCAGCAGCAAAGTGATATTCTGCAGCGCCACTATGGTAGGTTGGTCCAACAGCATAATAACGGTTGGGTTTGCGGCCAGGTCAAGAGAAGAAACGGTAGCTGTTCCCGGTAAAAAGATATTCTTGACCATCACTGCCAGGAGTTTCCCTTCCGCAAGCAAATGCAGCAAGTTATGTGCTATGTGGGACCCCAGGTTAAAAGGTATTAAAGAAAGGCCCAGCAGGCCGAAATGCTCTCCTCTTAATTCCCTGCCACCCATCTGCGCAATTGCCCAAATAAGCAAAACCGGTATTGCAACAGCTATAGCAAAAAACAAGGTAAATGCCGCTATTCTGCCTACTCCCAGGGAAATAATCAACCAGGTGTTCACTTTCTGCCAGACTTCCAGCATAACAAAATTCTGTACAAACACTATTCCAACCAGCACTGCCGCCAGCACAGCCACATCAAAGCTGGCTTTTTTGCTCTCCAATATCTCCAAAACCGGTGCCCGTAAGTTCAGTTTCACCGCATCCCGGGGACATGCCTTGATACAGTTGGCACACAGGTTGCAGTGCCTGCTGCTTTCCAGGGTACGGGGTACCACCAGCATGGGACATCCTGCTGCCCTTTCATTTCCGCGGTAACAGTCAACAGTATGGCATCCTTTACAACGGTTTTGGTCGGTGCGAATTTCCACCATGCTGCTGACATTATAGTTGCCCCAGAGCCCACCCAGAGGACACAGGTAGCGGCAGAATGCCCTTCGCCTGAACAGGACTCCTGCCAGAACCGCGGCCAATGTTATGGCCAATAACAAAACACCGCTTGGCCTGACCTCTCCCACCAGACCGTAAGCATAATCGTACCAGGTAATAAAAAGGAAGATAACGTTAACCAGCCAGATACCGTATTTTCGTAAAAACCGGGGTGCCGGTTTGTTCCGGCTAAAGAACCTTTGAAAAAAGTCCGCAATGGTTCCCAAAGGGCATACTGCACACCACAACCGGCCCAGGAGTAAAATGGTAACAGGCACCAGGGGCCACCAGATTAGCCAGGTTATGGCCCATCCCATATTGCTGTGAGTGTCGACAGTACCCCATAATAAGCTAACGGTAATAGCAACAAACACCATTACTGAGATCAAGCGAAACAGCCCTGGATACCATTTGCTTCTCAGAAACCTCTTGACCGGGGAGTACTGCAACAGGTCCCACGTTTTGGTGGAAATGGTTTTATTGCGCCTGTAACTGCCGGTGCTTTCACCTTTGTTTAAATGGAACTTTACACTCCAATAGAACAGTATCACCAAAGCCAGGTAAGTCAACACAACAGCAGAGTTGGGTTGGCTGACAACCCTGTCCCTAAACTCTACTGCCAGGTTTTTTTCGCCCTGAGCCAGTTCCAGTGTCAGCACCCAGTTGCCCTCTTGGGGAAATTTAACAACCGTCTCGTACTCACCGGCTTTTTTTTCAGTAAAAATTGCCCGCCGGGCTACCCCCTCATCCCATGCCGGCCTTGCCGTCAACACTACTTGCCACCCACTGAGAGATTCTCCCTCAGTATTGATCAACTTCAGGACATAACGGTGTCCCGCGTCCAACGGAAAACTGGACAGCTTGACCACCTTTCCAGCCACTGTTTTGGTCATGGAGCCCATGTGGGCAAAGGCAGGCACGGTAAAGGCCAGGAAGGCTATTGTCAAAGTTAATAATATGGTCAACTTGTTCACGTGTTTCAATTTATTAAACACCTGCAATAATTTCATCTCTCCGTTCCAGCCTTAAAAAAGCGGCTACCAAAATAATAGACATATGCAGTATAGCCGATAAGCCACATCAAAGAGGGATTTGCATCATAGCCAATGAAAGCGTGCAGTAACCTGCCGATAACACTTTCCTCATCAATTACCCCGTTTAAATTCCAGACCTGTGGGATGATGGCAGGTATTACTCCCAGTCCGACCAGGCCGGAAACAGTGTGACCCACCAGACCGGCGGCAATAAATACTATCAATATACCTGTAACTTTAAAAAATAAGCCAAGGTTCAGCTTCACCGTTGTTTTAAAAATCACGTAGCCAATCAATGCGGCTATAGCCAGGCCAAAAAATGCTCCCCAGGCGGTACTGCCACCAGAGCTACTAAACAGTGCAGCCAAAAAGAGTGCCGTCTCCAATCCTTCGCGGAGAACAGAAACAAACGCCAGACCCGCCAAAGCAAAAACCTTTTTTGAAGACAGTGCCATGTTTACCCTGCCTTCCAAATCCTTTTTGATATTATGACTCATGTGCTGCATCCAAAGTATCATATAGGTAAGTACCACTATTGCTATCAGAGAAACAACTATCTCAAAGATTACCGCAGCGTTACCCTCAAATTGTACCGCCAGTGCCTGAAAACCCCAGGCAGTAAATAAGCTGGCAGCCATTGCCGCAAAGGTACCCCACCAAATATGCTTTTTGAACTGCTGCTGCCCGATTTTATCCAAATAAACCAGCAAAATACCGACGATTAAAAATGCTTCCGTGCCTTCCCGAATGGTAATCAACAACCCGGAAACCAATCCGACCACCTCCAATTGATAATACCTATCATTTATTCAGCAGAAAAAAGGGGCTAAAGCCCGTATGTCACTAATTACCTATAGGAAGTACCTGTATAAATTGTACTGCCTCTGAATAATGATGTCAATAGCTCTAAAGCATCTTAACAGCATTTGCGAGAATTTTCATGGTATTCTGTTCGCTGGCCTGAATGGCAATCCAAATTACGTCATCTCCCCTTTGGTAAAAGTAATGGGCCTGCCCCATACCTTCAACAAAGTGATAGTTGATACCGTTGACGGGAGCTGTCTGGTGATTGCTAAACAATTGATTGTCATCTATTTTTTCATGCATCAGGCCAATTTGCCGCCTGGCTGCCGTCTCGTCTGGAGCCACCGACACCCAAATGGTCATTTGCTCCTGTCCACCGGCGTATTTGGCAACGTAGGCCTGCTTAAAGTCCATGGTGGTCCGGTGCAATTGGAAAATACTCTCCTTTGCCGCCTCCCCCTGTATCAGTTCTACAAGCTGCAGTGCACCCACAGTTTGGACAAATGTTTTTTCATTGATATCCTTGTCTGCCACCGGTGTGCCGGAAGAAACCGGAACCACTTTCTGTTGGTCCGCTGCCTGACTTTTGACAGGCCGGGACACATCCTTCTTAAGAGGCAGCCAAAAAGCCATGATTGCCAGCAGGCCTAACGTGAGAAAAACTAACGTACTGCCAATTACATAATACCGCTTACCTTCCATGTACCATCTTCCCTTTCCCGGCAGATTTCACCGCCTCCAACAAATGCATGAAGTCCTTCTCCAGCTTCCGCTGTCTTCTTGACAACATCCTGCTGTGGACAAAAAGAAGAATCCAGATGGCCATATAGCCCCAAAATAAATATTTCATCAGTTGTCCTCCCTCAATGCTTGTTTTATTTCCTTAAAATCTTCTTCCAGTCGCACGATTTTAATACTTTTATTGAGGTAATACGCATAATAGAAAGTAAAGGCAACAATACTTAAGAAAAATGCCGGTAACATGCGTGGGTCCATATTAAAGCCCTGTGCATCTATCAAAACGGGATGAATGGTACGCCACCAGCGAATTGAAAAAAAAACAATGGGTATATCCAAAAAAGCAATGACCCCAAATACTGCGGAAAACCGGGCTTTTTGTCCTTCACTGTCCCCGCTGGCACGGATTAATACGTAAGCCAGGTACAAAAACCACAATATCAGTGTAGTGGTAAGGCGCGAGTCCCAGGTCCACCATGCCCCCCAGGCCGACCTTCCCCATATTGGGCCCGTTACCAAAACAATGCTGGTAAATATCAGTCCTATTTCAGCAGAGCACCGGGCAGTGATGTCGGCAAGTTTATTGCGGGTTCTCAAATAGACAATCCCGCAGACAAAAACCACAAAGAAGGCAAAAAACCCAACCCAGGCAGTGGCAACATGGAAATAAAATATTTTTTGCACCGGACCCATTATCCTTTCATTGGGTGCATAAATGAATATAGCATATAATGCTGCAGTCATGAGAATAAAAGTTATCCACGCAAAAGCAGTATCCAGTCGCTTGGTCTTAAACATTAATATCCTCCTCTAAACTTTCCAGCTTAAATTTAAGCTTGGCAAGTTGGCCTTTATAACCCTTTAAATAGCGCTTATACTCCTCTTCTGAAACATTGCCCTGCCGGTATTCTTCTTCCAAACATTTAATTTTATTTTTGACGACCTGCTGTCGCTTCACCAGCCTTAACAGCATTTGTTCTTCATGTTGTTTTTTTTCCAATTCCTCAGCTTCCTGCCGGGCCTTTCTCCACCGCTGATAACAAAAAAATATAACAACACTTAATACAGCCACCACCACAATCAATACTACGTGCGGGCTAACAGAACGTAGGGGACTGGAGCGCCATAGGTTGATGTGGGTTTGGCTGTGAAACAATGCCGGTGCATCATTCATAATGCTCTCTCCCCCCCATTAACCCACTGTCCACTTCCTCCTCTTCCTCTCTAATTTTTTGAATGGCCAGCCTTTCATAATGTCTCTTTAAGTTATGGTAGTCCTGATGGTCCAACTTGCCCATCTGGTAATCAAATTCTATTTCATTAAGTGTGGCCAGCAGTTCCTCCTTCGTATCGCTGGTATAAACGGGGTAATGTATCTCAGGCAACGGCTGTATTAATGGATATACCACAAAGAATAATAAAGTTATACCCAAAAGCAATGAAATGACTACTACCAATTCCAGCCCCTCCTTAAAATGTTTTTTTCAGTTGTTCAGCCAATAACTCCCGGTAATACTGTTTTTCTTCCTGGTCCAAAAAAAGGCTGTCCTCAGCAACCTCCAAATCATCATCACGAGTTCCCGGCACCCACCGGTAAAGCGCGTAAATAATCAAAACAATCCCACCGGTCACTGCCAGGGCGGGCAGTATCCATGCTGTCAGGTTAAAGCCTTTGGGTAGAGGCGACGCAAGCACTTTTTCACCGTAGACGCCTACAAATTTTTCCAATATTTCTCGTTTGCCCATCCCCTGAGCAATAAATTGACTGATGGTGGTACGCATGCTGGCTGCAGTCCCGCACGAACAATCAGTAACAATCATGGAACAGCCGCACTGGCACATGAGGTAATCATCAACTTCTTCCACGGTAACCGCCCAGGCAGGGGTAGCCAGTAGGAGCATCATTATCACAACCCATGTGGTGATAAGTCTAGGCCTGAACATACTCACCACTCCTTCGGGTAAATTTGGGCACAAAACGATTATACTTGCCAGGCCACAAAGCAAAGGCTGCGCCAATCAAAGTCATATAGCCACCGATCCACATCCAAATCATTAAAGGTTTTACCAACACCCTGAAGGTTGCTGAGCTGCCGCCATTTTCCCATCCAGCCAATATTACATATAAATCCTCCCTCAAAGTGCCTCGAATATCCACTTCGGTAATAGGTTGGTCTTGCCGTGGTGCATAGGATTTTGCCGGCTGCATGGTGGCAATCTGCTGGCCCCCCCTGCTTACCAGAACATTGGCATATACCAGGTCACGGTACTTTTCATTTTTTTCCGCCAATCCCTGGTACTGCAGACTGTAACGGCCAATCTGAAAAGTTTCCCCCACAGCCACAGTGACATTACGTTCAATTTCAAAAGCCTGTCCGGTAATAGCCAAAGCCATAAAAATTAACCCTAGATGGATAATATACCCGCCGTAGCGCCGCCGGTTGCGGTTGATTAAACGCCAAAATGCCCTGAAAACACCTTCACCGGTCATCTTACGGCGTACCTTCACGCCCTTGTAAAACTCACGTAAAATGGTTGTCACCACAAACACCGATATGGAATATGCAAGTAATGCCAGCCCGTGCTTCAGCCCGTATAAATACCCACCAATTGCAAATATAATTGCAGTTATTAAAGGATAGAGAAAATTATCTCTTAAATTTTTCAACGACGACTTCTGCCAGGCAATCAACGGGCAAATACCCATTAAAAATAACATAGCAAGAAAGATGGGAATATTTACTTGGTTATAAAAAGGAGCACTTACGGATACCTGTACCCCGCGAACAGCTTCGGTAATTACAGGAAAAAGGGTGCCCCACGTGATTGCAAAGGCAGCCCCCAACAGGAGTAAGTTATTGAAAAGAAAGCTGCTCTCTTTGGATATATAGGAACGAAACTCTGCATTATCTTCTGTCAAAACCGACATTCTGTCAAACAGCAAGTAAAAAGATACCACCGCAACTATGGCCATAAAAGTTAGCAGATAGGAGCCCAGGGGGCCGTTACCAAAAGCATGTACTGATGCCACAATACCCGTCCTCACCAGCAAGCTGCCAAACAAGACCAGTAAGAAAGTGACGATAATCAGGACCATATTCCATACTTTGAGCATATTCTTTCGTTCTTGTATCATCACGGAGTGTAGAAAGGCAGCTCCGGTGAGCCACGGTAAAAATGAAGCATTCTCTACCGGGTCCCAGGCCCACATGCCGCCCCAACCAAGCTCCACGTAAGCCCATTGAGCTCCGTAAAAGTTGCCCAGGGTCAGGAATAAAAAGCCGATAACAGTCCAGCGTCTTGTGACGCGAATCCACAAGTCATCTGCCCTGCGTAAGATCAAGGCCGTCATGGCAAAGGCATAAGGCACAATAAATCCTACATACCCCAGGTATGTAGTGACAGGATGTAAGAACATGGCCGGGTTCTGGAGCATGGGGTTAAGCCCGTGCCCGTCAGCCGGAGGCGAAGGCAATTTTGCAAAAGGTTCTACAGCAATGGTCAACAAAATAAAAAATGTGTTAATAGCAGTCATCACTGCAGAGACATAGGGGGCAAGTTCCGGGTAATTTTTCCGTCCCAAAAACGTAACCAAGGCTGTATATATGGACAACACCCAAATCCAGAGCAGCATTGAACCACCGTTTCCCGCCCAAAACGCGGCAAATTTATAAATTGTGGGTAGTTCCCTGCTGGTATAGTCGGTTACATACTTTACCGAAAAATCACTGGTGACAAGCAGGTAGATCATTATTAAAGAAGCAATCGTACTGGAAATAGCCACTGCCAGGGTACCGCCCTTGGCGCTGGCAATAATATTGCGGTTTTTTGTCCTGATACCAAAGATAAATCCTACCAATGAATAGGCATTGAATGCCAGGGCAAAGACCAAGCTTATATAGCCAATTTCCGTCATTGTGTCACCTCCGCCTGATGTTCACCTGTATCTTCAGCTTCGTATTTTGTCGGGCATTTTACCAGCAAAGTATCGGCGATGAAAACTCCCGAGTCGTCCAGTTTCCCCTCTACTATTACTTCGGAACTGTCCATAAAGTTATCCGGCTTAACACCGTTGTAGACTACGGTCAGGCGGTTCTTGTCCCCCTCTTCTGTACCGGTAATATCAAAGGTAAGCCGTACAGCCTCAGCATCCCAACGGACACTGTCACCCACCAGTTTTCCTGATACCCGGAAACGGTTCAGCTCGGAACCGGCACCTTTGTCTAACACTTCATCCACTGTCCAGTAATACGCGGTTGTCCCACCCAACCCAAGAGTAATCAGGTAAACAACAGCGACAAATACAATAAAAGTGGCTACTAGCGTTTTTCGTCGCATTTAATCACCTTCACCCCTAAGCCTGATTTTCAATTTCCCTAATGATCCTCAAATACGTATCCTCACTTATCTTGCCATTTAACAGCAGTTGTCTTGCAGCCCGCTTCTCATCCATAATTTCATGGTGGTTGCTTTTTATTTTAGTCCTTGCTTTGGGTTGGTCTTCAATAACATGTTTCTCCTCTGAACGCCGTTGAACAAACATAAAGCCCAGCAGTGCAATTAAAACTACTATCCCCACTACCAACAGCGCTACCAAAGTGTTGTTACCACCAACCAAACCTGCCGATAATCCTGAAGCACTTGCTTGGTTATTGTTGCCGGTTGCCAGTATTGATGGCTGGTTATCATTTTTAATATACGATATCTGCCACTGGCGATTGGTAGATGCCGGTATATTATTAACCTCATAATGATAAATATTGAATTGGTCCTGCTGCATCAATTGATAGTCACCCGGCATAACCTGAAAATTATCTGCTCTTAAAGGCTGCCAGACAATAAAGTTCAGTTTGTTAGTGGCATAGGAGCTTAAGTACGTGTAAACAACATTTCTCTCTGCACCACTAAAAGGATTATATGAGTACTGGATATGAAAGTTAAAAACGCCACCAGCCACCAATGGTTTTGACAAGTTTACAAGTACCTGCTGCAGGCCGCCATCATTTTTACCCAGGTCATACTGGTTATGGGCCAGCCCCTCACCATTGGGCCCCAGCTCGCAAATCATGTCAATAAATACACCCTGTGGCAGAAAAAATACAATTGGTTCTTCATAAATATCCGAACCGTTATTTTTTATCTCACCTTGTAAAGTAACTTTTACACCCGGCGAATCATATTCAGGCTGAAACAATACATCAATTTTAAGGATATTTATAATGGGTGCCGCGTACACCGGTTTTATATAACCTGAGAATAATAAAAGCGATAACGCAAGTACTGATATTAGTTTTCGGGAATAAATCACCATGGCACTCCCCTCCTTTCTACTATGCAGCGTAGTAGTTAGGAATGCAAAGAAGCTCTTTTTTGAAATATTCGACCTTTCGATGGCTCAAACTCACCGGACCATATTCCAGGCACAATACTTACTACTCGATGTAGTAGCCGGTTGTAAAAAAATTATTCATTCTACGTATTTCTTAATTACCTCTGCCAGTTCTTGCATCACATTTTCCTCGTGATGATTTTCAACCTTTTTCCTGACACAACCACTGATATGCATTCTAAACAACTCCATCCCTACCACATTCAGCCCGGAACGCACTGCACTTAACTGGGCAAGAATATCCAGGCAGTACCGTTCCTCATTCACCATCCTTTGCAATCCCCTTATTTGCCCTTCAACTCTCTTTAGCTGCCTGCACATGCGGTCTTTGCTGTTAGGGGACCTGTCTATCGGTCATCACCTCCAAACCAAAGGGGTGGGGGCGGGGGTGCAAACCCCCGCTGTAACAAATTGTAAGGAGTGTAGTACAAGGATGTCCAACCACCACTTCATTTATCTTAACTATCTTAACCTGCGGGATTAAATTTCTTTAACCGCAGGGCATTTGTAACTACTGAAACAGAACTGAAGGCCATGGCTGCACCCGCCAGCACCGGTGACAAAAAACCAAAGGCTGCAATGGGAATACCTACAGTATTATAGGCCAGAGCCCAAAAGAGGTTTTGCTTGATGTTCCGCATGGTCGCTCTGCTGAGACGGATGCTGGATACAATCCCGCGCAAGTCACCGCGCATCAACGTTATATCAGCAGCCTCCATGGCCACATCAGTACCGGTACCAATGGCAAAACCCACATCTGCGGTGGCCAGCGCCGGTGCGTCATTGATACCGTCACCTACCATGCCCACTGATTTACCTTGTTTTTGCAGGCGTTGCACTTCGGTAGCCTTATCCTCGGGAAGTACCTCGGCCATGATATTCGTAATACCCACCTGCTTGGCAATGGCTTCTGCAGTACGCCTGTTATCTCCGGTGAGCATCCACACTTCAAGATTCATCTGTTGCAGCTTCTCAATAGCCTCCTTAGAATGCTCTTTAATGGTATCGGCCACTGCTACAATGCCTGCCATTTTACCGTCAATCGAGACAAGCATCGCTGTCTTGCCCTGTCTTTCCAAAGCGGCAATATCCTTTTCAAACTTCTCTGTTGAGATATCATTCTTTTTCATTAACTTGCGTGTACCGATCAAGACCTGTTTCCCGTCAAGCTTTACCCGGATCCCATGACCGGGAATAGCCTCAAACTGTTCCGGGTCAGCAAGCCGCATGCCCCTTGCTTTTGCTCCCTCTACAATAGCCTGACCCAGCGGGTGTTCAGAGCCTTTTTCCGCAGAGGCGGCTATTTCTAACAAGGTATCTCCTGTATAATCTCCCAAGGAAACAACATCTGTTACCTCCGGTTCCCCTTTGGTAATGGTACCGGTTTTATCGAGAATAATGGCATTGAGCTTGTGGGCTTTTTCAAGGTATTCTCCGCCCTTGATGAGGATACCGTTTTCCGCCCCTTTACCTGTCCCCACCATAATCGAGGTAGGTGTCGCCAGTCCCAAAGCACACGGGCAGGCAATTACCAGCACAGCAGTAAAGTTAATCAACGCCCAGGTAAACGGGTCAAATCCCGCTGGTGGTGTGAGGAAAAAGTACCAGACAATAAAGGTGAGTACCGCTATCCCGATGACAGCAGGTACGAAATAAGCCGAGATAACATCGGCCAACCTCTGGATGGGGGCTTTTGAGCCCTGGGCTTCTTCCACCATCCTGATGATCTGCGCCAGCGCGGTATCCTTCCCCACTTTCGTGGCCTTAAACTTAAATGCGCCGTGCTTGTTGATGGTAGCACCGATCACTTCGTCCCCCACCTTCTTGTCAACGGGGACACTCTCCCCGGTAAGCATGGACTCGTCCAGTGAGGAGTGCCCATCGATAATTATTCCGTCCACCGGGACCTTTTCTCCAGGTCTGACAATTACTACATCATCAACTTCCACCTCATCTACGGGTATGTCCATTTCCTCACCGTTACGAATTACCCTGGCAGTCTTGGCCTGGAGACCCATGAGCTTCTTGATTGCTTCAGAAGTTTTCCCCTTGGCAATGGCTTCAAGCATTTTGCCCAAAATAATCAAGGTGATGATTACAGCACCGGTTTCATAATAAACTGCATGCTGGCCAAATAAATCTCCCCAGAAAGTAACCACCAGACTGTACAGGTATGCAGCTGATGTTCCCATAGCAATCAGTACTGACATATTGGCACTGCGGTTTTTTAGCGTATGAAAACTGTCAACATAAAACTGCCCCCCGGCAATAAACTGTATCGGCGTAGCCAGAGCAAGCTGGAAGTACTGGTTAAAGACGATACCAGGAACTGCTGTTTTTAATGCAGGGAACAATTCTGCAAACATATACGTCAACAGCGGAATTGACAGTATTGCGGAAAATATAAAGAAAAATCTTTGTTTCTTGATTTCTTTTTCCCTGGCTTCCTTCTCCTGGTCTACAGCACTACTGTCTTCCAGGTTATGTGCCTTGTAACCAAGCTTGGACACCGCTTCCTTAATCTGCCTGATGTCAAGCTGTTCCTCGTTATACTCAACAACAGCCTTTTCTACTGCAAAGTTAACCGTAGCCCGCTTTACTCCCGGTAACTTATTTAAGGTTTTCTCAATCTTATTTGCACAGGTAGCACAACTCATGCCGCTAAGACCCAGTTCCACTTTTTTTAAGGAAACGTCATAACCCAAATCCTTCACCTGCTGCCACAAGTCCTTTTCACCGACCACCTGCGGGTTGTACAAAACAGTAGCCTTTTCCACTGCAAAGTTTACATTTGCTTCAGTTACGCCATCCATACTGTTCAGCTTCTTTTCTATTTTTGCTGCACATGCCGCGCAGCTCATACCATTTACCTTAAACACCATTTTCTGCGTCTGAGAAGCCAGTTGAGACGCTAATTGAGACATTATTTAATCCCCCTTCAACTCCCGTAGTCTACCCTACCCCCTAGGGGTAGTCGTTTTAATGTAAGTATAGCACTCTCTTTCACATTTGGCAAGCCACTTTTTTAAATTTTTTCCTTCCAGATGTTCATAGGGTTTAGTCCTATTAAATGCTTAAAACAAAGGGTGTTGGGATATATATATCAACCGGTCACCGGCAGCAACCAGATAGTGGTCAGGCGGATTGGTTATTAGCTGCTTATCACGCCAGATTCCGATAAGTATACCACCGCGTTTCCTGACCAGTTGTGCCGCCATCCCAAATGTTTGACCTTCCATTACCGGAGATATCGGGCTTTCATACACCTCGTTACCAAATTTGTTGGTAATTAACTCACGAATGATTCTGCTACCGGCACTGTAAAGACTGGCCCGTACAATCAGGCTGCTGGCCAGCTCTCCGGAAGAAATAATTTCATCTGCACCGGCACGTTGGAAATGGGAAATGTTTTTAGTATTTAAAACTTCTGCAATAATTTTTGCATCAGGGTTGAGATGCCGTACCGCCAGAGTAGTCAGTACCGAGTGAGCATCAGCCAGCAACTCATCCACTAAACCGTCAGCCAATACTATTACGGTGCGTGCCTGCTGCACGTTAGCTTTTTTCAGGGCATTTTCATCGGTGCTGGACCCCCTGACAAAATGCACCTGCTGCCCGGGAAGAGGACTCTCATCCCGCTCCGCCAGCAGGACAATCCTGGCTCCCGGTTCCTCCTTGAGCAGTTCTTCCACTATGGTATTGGCTTTATAACTGTAATCACAAATCACATAATGATTGCGGTATGTTACCGGCATTACCCCGCGCCCCCTTTTGAGTATATCCTCTAACAATGACCCGGCCAGATATCCGAAAGTGCCGATACCGGCCACCATCACCACCAAAGCCACGCTCCTGCCGCCAAAGGTAAGCGGAAATTTATCGCCATAGCCCACGGTGGTTATGGTAACCAGCGCCCACCAGATACCGTCCCCAAAGTGCCGGAACTGGTCGTTAACCCCTTTTTCAAAGTATATTACCAGTGCAGCGCCCAGGAGTACCACTGTTGCCAGTACCAGTATGGAAATGCTGTAGCGGGTGCGCCCGCCCCCGAAAATATTTAACCGGCGCAACAGCGTCATAAAAAATGACAAAACAACTCACCTCCCGTTCAGTCCGGACCGGTTACCAGTTCTGCCAGGCCTGTTGGTAAAGATCAATAATAACAGGATGTATCAGCGTATTGATTTCTGCCTCGGTTTCCGTTTCATCACTAGGAAAGGAAAATAATCCGGGCAGCATTTCCCGGTTTAAAAACCTGGTAGGTACCTGTAGTTTTATTTTGTCCACGTCTATGGATGTTTTGGAGCCAAGAGTAAAGCCCCATTCACCAAAACTCGGCACATATGCATGGTAAGGTACGGCTTCCAGACCGGCAGCATCCACCGTATTTACTATCGTCCAAAAGGCCTCGTTGGCATAATAGGGTGAAGTTGATTGAACCGCCATCATTCCTCCCTCAGCCAAGTGCCGCTTAACCAGCAGGTAAAATTCCCGGGTATAGAGCTTGGCCAGCGCCTCATTATTGGGGTCCGGTAAATCAATGATAATTACCCCGTACAGGTCGCTATTTTGTTCTAAAAATTTGTATGCATCCTTATTGACCACCTGTACCCGCGGGTCGTCCAAGCTTCCTTGATTGAGCCGGGAAATGACAGGGTGGCTGCGGGCAAGCTCCACTACCACCGGGTCCAAATCCACCAGGGTAACCTGTTTCACATCAGCGTACTTGAATATTTCCCGCAGGGCCAGGCCGTCACCCCCGCCCAGGATAAGCACCCTTTCCCTGCTGGCGGTCAGACTCATAGCGGGATGTACCAGGGCCTCGTGATAGCGGTACTCATCCACCGATGAAAACTGGATGTTGCCGTTGAGAAACAAGCGCAAATCGTCACCCTGTTTTGTCAGGATAATTCGCTGGAACGCACTCTGCCGCTGGTAAACAATGCGGTCGGTATATAACTGCTGTTCAAATTGCAGCACCGCCCGTTCGCCAAACGCTAAGCCCAGGAATAACAAGGTAAAAATAATTATTACCAGCACCAGCATCACCCGGCGGAAACGGGCAGTCAAAGCATGGTGAAACAGCTTTAACCCCAGCAGCACCACCGCCACATTAATAAGGCCCAGCAGCATTGTCCCCTGGACCAGGCCCACGGATTTTACCAGATAGATATAGATGACAACCGCAGGCACGGCACCCAAAAAATCAAACAAGGTGACCTTGGCCACCAAATCCCGGAAGGACTCCCCGCACTTGCGTAAAATATGCATGAACAAGGGTACTTGAAACCCTAAAATAAAACCGTTGGTAAAGATATATCCCAGGGTAATTAACTGGGCAAATCCCAGGTAGACATTAAAAACATAGAGGAAGAGGGTGGAAAACCCGCCCACAAAAGCAATTATCAGTTCGTTTAGTACGACCACTCGTTCATGGTTTGTTACATACCGTGAGCTGTAACCGCCCAGGCCCATGGCAACCATCATGGTGGTGATGGTCAGTGCCCACTGGATTCTCCCGTCTCCCAGCAGGTAGCTGGCCATGGCACCAAGAAAATACTCGTAACTCATGGCACAGGCGGAAACAATCAGCAGCGAAAATATTATTAACGCCCGGGGATTATGCTGTATGTAGTTTTCTAGTTTTTGATTGAGTCCGGGCAAGCAGGTTCCTCCTCACGAAATACAAGGTCAGCATTGAGTACATATTCATTCTCACAGTTCATTCCCCAATATCCAAAGACCAATAGGCCACGGAATGACTCGCAGTAAAAAACCCTTCGTAGTGAAGGGTTTCAAATATCAAGTAATAGCCCCACTGACCACCA
This sequence comes from uncultured Thermoanaerobacteraceae bacterium, assembly GCA_964529795.1. GTDB lineage: Bacteria > Bacillota > JADQBR01 > JADQBR01 > JADQBR01 > CAZGXM01. The sequence goes on along the minus strand of CAZGXM010000046.1, from coordinate 4,375 downwards.
GGGCAACGGCAATAAATAAGCCTGCAATTTTATAACCTACCAGGAGATTATGGTCATCAATTTCCTGACTGATCTTTTCCGGCGTAATCAAATCATAAAGAAAATAGGATACCAGCATCAACACGAAACCGACCACACTGTAAATAACCGCATTGCCCAAAGTTTCACTGTGAGCCATGGCATTATAGATGATGATACCGATACCGATAAGCAGTCCACCCAGCACCGCTCCCAGAGCACCGTTTTTCTCCCTGGTTTCCTGACTCAGCTTGTAGGGCGTTACCAGGTCAAATATCTTGATGGCCACAGCCATTATCACAAAAAATATGGCCCACCAGATGACGGTGTCAACAAAAGGGTTAATTAAAACCATGTTTTTCACGCTCCTTCTTTGCAAACTTATTTACTTGCCACCAAAAATCCCGCCACCACGGACCGTCCGTGAACCCACCGAGCCCTCCCGGACAGTCCTACCGTAGGAAGGAACAGCATGCCGGCCAGTATACGGTGGAAATTTGGGCTGCCTCCAGCTGCGGGGCCCGTTAAAAATGTCGCGAATGATTGTAGCTGTCAGGTATCCCCTGAAAAAGTCGCTGGAAGCATAATGGTCCCGGATATACTGGCGGGATGCCACCTCCGCCATTGTCTGCCCGTCTTTGGCATAAATATCCACCACCAAACGAGGGTAAACCAGTACCCTGCGTTCATCGGTTGCCTGTTCAGTCATGGCCTGGGGGGGAAATTTTTTCTTCAAAAATTCAGCTGCCACATTCACCGAGACGGGAAGCTGGTATACCCGGGCCACATCATTGGTACCATAACGGCTGGGCTGAGCATCCACCAGCGGGTAATTCTGGTCCAAATAACTTTCCACTGTTGGGGCAGAACACCCTGTCACTACAAAAAGTGCAGCCACGAACAATACTGTCAACCAACGCTTCATCACTAACATCCTCTCAAAGAAAAGAGGAGTGTTACTCCTCTTTTTTACTCTTCAGCTTGGCCCTTAATTCAGCTAATTCCCGGTCGACATCCGTTGCACCCAGACTTTCCAATTCCTTATCCAGGCTGGTGGAACCGGCACGCAGTTCATTGGAAGCCTCCGCCTCACTTTCCAGTTGCAGTACCTTTTCTTCCATCTTGTCAAAACCTTTACGGGCACTACCGGTCCCCAACCCACTAAAAGCCTGGTTAATGGTTTTCTGGGCTTTGGCCGCTTCCGCCCGAGCCTGCAGGGTCTGCTTTTTACCCTTAAGGGTTTCATACTCGTCCTTCATCTGCTGCAGTTGGTCTTTCAACTGATCCGCATTGGTTTTGGCCACCTGCCACTGTCCCTCCAGGTCATCCACCTTGGCCTGGTGCCGCTTTTTATCCTCCAGAGCGCGCCGGGCCAGATCCTCCTTCTCCTGCTCCAGGGCCTGCACTGCCTGAGCCTGCCTCTTTTCCACCATTTCCCTGGCTTCAGCCAGCTGCTGGTGCAGTTTCTTTTCCAGGGCAATCTGCTTGGCCACGGACTTCTCCGCTTCTGCAATGTCTTCTTCCATGTCCCGCATATACTGGTCCAGCATTTTCACCGGGTCCTCCGCCTTGTCCAGCAGGTGATTAAGCTGTGCCATGCTGATATCTCTCATTCTCTTAAACAACCCCATTAAAAAACCCCCTTTAAGAATATATTGACTAACTTCCCGCCATAAAACCTATTTCATGCAGGTCAATTTCATAACCATAACTAAACTCGAAATCGCCGTCCCAGTCTTCTATGGAAATAAATCTTTCTTCTTCAGCGTCACAGTAGTCCCAGTACTTGACCCTGTTGCCCACACGAGCGCCCACTTGTCCCTCGGCAAGGGTAATGCGCGCACTGCTGGCCTCATCCAGCTCAAACTCGATACCGTTATGTATTATCCGCTTTTCCGGCTTTTCCAATGGCAGCTTAACTTTTTCAAATATGCCTAACTCCAGTTCATCATCCTGCTCCACGGACAGCCAGATATGCTTTCCCTCGGATTCCAGATGGTAATCTTTCCAAGTCCAGCCCTCATCGTTGTATTCCAAAACACCGATGACCACATAGTCCTCCAGATCATAGGAAACAATATCGCCTACCTTTAAATTCATTGGCGTACGTTTGACCGCCTGCGGCTTTCCCCTTTCACCGCCGCCAAAGAGCTTCTTAAAAAAACCCAATGGACATCTCCCCTTTGTTTCCACTGATACTAATATCTTACTATACCCGCAGGAAAAAATAAATAAAGAAAGCCAAAATAGCTTCCATAAAAAACTGCCCGGCTGACAAAGAACGCCGCAGACACCGGGAGCATCCAACATACAAATAGTCAGTCGTTTTCCATACGTTAAATCCTAATGTTCATGTCGCTGGTCAGTGTGGTTTTGCTTGTCATGGTCATGGTGCTCTTTATCATTTTTATGATGGTGTCCACCACAACAGCCGCCCTTGCCGTGCATACGCATCATTAAAAAGAACAATCCCCCAATTATCAGCCAATCTCCGTACTGGTCAAAAAACTCAAACATTTTATTTCAAACCTCCTCTGACTAAACCAGTCTCCCCAAAGCAATATTCAAAAATACCGTTTTATACCCGGATGGGGTACTATGCTTTGATATTACCCTATCGCCTCCACCAAGTCAAGCAATCAAAATGCTTTTCCTTAAATTTCCTAATTGCCTAAGTACAGGCAAATTTTATTTAATTGATGCCATGCCGGCTAACCCATTTTTCCCGCACGAACTGACCCCGGCACTCAAAACTGCAGAAGTAATAAGCAGCACCGTTAAGGTGTTGTTTTACCGGCGTAGCACCTGCCAGGGGTTTCCCACAGTTAGGACATAACTCCCGACTCTTGAGATTTACTTTCGTATGTAAGACTGCTTGTCCTCTGTTCATTATCCTTGCAAAAATAACAGCCCACAAGGCAAAGAAAATGAATATCGTAAAAAAATGTTCCAAAAGCATTTTGTTCACCTCTTTAATTGCCAAACAGGTGCTTCAAAGTCCGCCATGATAAGCTTTTATAACTATAATCACCAAAGATGGTTTCCAGTAAAATGAGTGCCATTTTACGCCGGCAACGCAGCATTTTATGGAAAAAGGCAGAACGAGGGTAAAACAGTTTGCTTAACAGGTATGCCCTCCTCAATTCGGGCAACACTTCTTTCTGCAGCCGCCGGACATATGTCTCTAACGAGGCGCCAGTGTTTTCAGCAGCTATTATCACTTCTGCGGCTATCCGCCCGCTTCTGATGGCATTGTAGATACCTTCTCCACTAAAAGGGTCGGCCAGGCCCGCCGCATCACCTGCCAGCAGGACCTTACCGCGCAGAAAGGATGTCCTTTTATGGCAGAAAGGGATAATGAATCCTTTGGGTTTTATATCCGGAACACCCTGCAGCAGCGGTTGGTTGGAAACATAGTCCTGAAAAACCGCCTTCAAATTACTAGCATAAGCAGCAAAAGTGCCCACTCCTACTGACAAGTGGTCTCCTTTTGGGAAAGCCCACCCATAACCTGCGGGAACAATACCGTAATCGATTTTTGCTTCCTCAATGCAGTGAAAGTCGGGGACCGTGGCCTCCAAAGCAACGGCTATCTCCCGGTCTTGCGGGTTGTTAACATGTTTGAAGCTGACCCCCAGAGCACCGTCAGCACCAATGACATAGTCCGCCCGTACTGCATTTCCGTCCTGCAGGGTGAGATTATATTTGTCATTCTCCGGGGCTATACTCACCACTTTGGAAAAATGTATTCCCGCCCCTTGTTCCCGGGCCTTGTCCAACAGCAGTTGGTCAAACTTGTCCCTTGTCACCATAAATACCATCGGCCTCTCGCGCTCTATGGTAATCGGCCACTGGTAATTTTCCGAGATTACCACACGCCTGACGGTTTTTTCAATTACCCCGTCAAAGGAAAATTCCAGTTCCCGGCTGACCTTGGTGGTAACCCCGCCGCCGCAGAGTTTAGCCCGGGGAAACTGCTGTTTCTCCATCACCAACACTTGCAAACCGGCCTTGCTCAAATAATAAGCCGCTGCCGCCCCGGCAGGGCCCGCCCCTATGACTGCTACCTGATATCTTTGACGCATAAGTCTCCCTCCCGGCTTGAATATACCCCAAGGGGGTAAGGGTTAATTTAATTTTACCACCACAGACTCAAATGTCAAGAACAAAAACTTTTTGATACCAAATATTAATGTCCCCTTTGAAATAAAAAATAAATACAGCCAAAGTTAGACAAGCTTGTTTTCACCGGACTAGAACATAAAAAAGGACTTCGGCACTTTTTATGAAAAGCCGGAAGCCCTAGCGTGAGTTTACTACATCGATCGTTAGAAGTGTTGGTACAAGTGGTTTTTGG
>CAZGXM010000045.1:0-21147 GCA_964529795.1 uncultured Thermoanaerobacteraceae bacterium | reverse complement strand
AGCAATCAACTTCCGGGCGGGGGTAAAATTAATATTAACACTGCTGATCAAAAACAACTGGAGTCCCTGCCGGGAATAGGCCCTACGTATGCGCGGCGGATAATCCAGTACCGCCAGGAACACGGGGGTTTTAAGACCCTGGAAGAACTGAAGAAAGTGTCCGGAATTGGCGAAAAACGCTACCAGCAGTTAAAGGATTCAATAATCCTGTAGATTTACGGGCAAACTGGAAGCCCCGGAAAGGATGGCTCCCGGTTTTCTTTTATGGGAGAGGAAAGCTGGTGAAGGCATGTACAGACCCCTGGCCATGGCCGTTATTTTTCTGTGTCTTGGCATTGTCCTGGCTGCCCGGACAGGTACGGTTTTCTGGTTAATCTTTCTCACCGTTGTTTTTGCCACCGTTGGCGGTTCAATTTTCCTGAAGAGACGGTTTTCATTTACCCGGGCTATCATCTTACTGGGTTTTCTTGTTGCCGGAATACTCTGGGCAAAACCGGCAATGGTGCCCCGGGGATACATGAAAGATTTACCAGGGCAGTATGTCAGTGTCACCGGCGAGGTAATCCGTGTCACGGATTATTCAAACCGGCAGGAAGTTACGGTACGGGTTAAAAAGTTAACAGTTGACGGCAAGATGTTCGATACTGAGGAAAAGGTTTTGGCCGTTTTATACAACCGTCACACTTCCTGGTTACCCGGTGACCTGGTACGGGTACGGGGGGAGGTGGCTATGCCCCAGTCTGGTGGAAATCTCGGGGAATTTAACTACCGTGACTACCTGCTGCGCCGGGGAATATCAGCCCGGTTAACAGTGGACGATGTGGAACTGTTGACACCCGGGCGATTTTCTTTCTCGCGTTTTGTAGTGCGGACAAGGCGGGTTGCCGTCAAACGCATCTTTCAGACTTTGCCGAAACGTCAAGCTGCAGCCATTGTGGGGATGCTTTTTGGCGAGAAACACTTTCTCGGTAAGGACGATACCGCGCTTTATCAAAATTTGGGGGTTATGCACGTATTTGCCGTGTCCGGCCTGCACGTTGGCTTTGTAGCGGCCCTGTTGCTTGGCCTGACCGGCAAACTGACGTTTCAAAATACCGCTTTGACGGCAGCATTTCGTTTTGCCGTTACCGCTGCCGGGCTTCTCTTTTACGCCGGTCTTGCCGGTTTTAGCGCTTCGGTGGTGAGAGCCACCGTTCTGACCCTGGTGGGACTTCTGGCATACTTGGTTGACCGGCGGAATGACTTTTACACTGCTCTGGCCTTGGCCGCGTTTGTTTGGCTGTTATTCAGGCCGCTGGCTTTGTTTGATGCCGGGTTTCAGTTATCATTTATGGCAGCGCTGAGCATTTACTATTTATACCCTGTGGCGGACAGGCTGTTTTCTTTTTTACCCCGGTGGCGGGGCGTTATTACTGTGCCCCTGGTAGCCCAGTTGGGGTTGCTGCCACTGTTGGCTTATCATTTTGGGACGGTTTCCCTGCTGGCCATACCGGCAAATATCCCGGTGGTGTTTCTGGCGGGGACGATTATTTTACTGGGCCTGACCGGCATGCTTGTCCAGTTGGTTTACTGGCCTGCTGCCCAATTACTACTTTACAGTAGCGGCATGCTGGTGGAAATAGTGAACCGCTACCTTTTCCTGCTGGGTGAAGTTCCTCTTGCCTACTTCTACGTGGGACTGCCGTCACCAGCGGCAATTTTTGTCTATTACATGGGTTTGATTGCAGTTAGAGAAGGTGTGATGGGTAATCTTAAACTGCCGGAAATTAACAGGCGATTGCTGAAATGGGGTCTGGCGGTAGCGCTGGTTGGGATACTGCTGATTACCTATTTTCCTCAAAAGCAGTTGCAGGTCGTATTTCTGGACGTGGGCCAGGGCGATGCGGCGGTGGTCATGACGCCCCGGGGTAAAAATGTCTTGATTGATGCTGCCGGCGGGGGGTTTGGGAGCTTTGACGTGGGCCGTGACCGGCTGGTGCCGGCCTTACACCGGTTGGGTATCAGGAGGATTGACTTGTTTTTAAACAGTCATCCCGACCGGGACCACATCGGCGGTTTATCTGCAGTTGTGTCAGAGTTTCCCGTTGGCCTGGCAGTGTTTCCCGTACTTTCCGCTGCCGCGCGACCGGAGTTGTTTCCTTACCTTTCCCTGCTGGAGAAAGCAGGTGTCAGCTACCGTTTTCTTGCCAAAGGCAGCCAAATTCGCCTGGATTCCCGGACTGTCCTGGAGGTGCTGCACCCGCCTGCCCAGCTGCCGTCCGGTGAATGGGCACTGAATGACCAGTCACTGGTGGTAATGCTCCGGCACGGGCAAAATAAATTTTTATTTACCGGCGATATTGAATATGAGGCAATTTCCCAGCTGTTTTCCCGCATTGCTGACCTCACTGCCACTGTGGTAAAGGTGCCCCATCACGGCGCCGGCGGATCTTTCAGCAAGGCTTTCTACCGGAGGCTGAGGCCTCGGGTGGCGGTAATCTCCGTGGGCCGCAACAATTTTGGTCACCCTTCGCCCAAAGTTACCTCCTACCTACAGCAGCAAAAGATCCTGGTCTACCGTACCGACCGGCACGGTGCCGTGACGGTTACCAGCGACGGAAAAAGGCTCTGGATAAAAACTGCCAAGCAAAAGGAACGGAAACGTGCCGCCGGTCTGTGATCTGTAAACGTGCTGTGAGTTTCCTGCTAGCTGCCGGGCAGGATGAATTGTCAGGGGAAAAGTATAACAGACTATAATTTAATTTTTTTCAAGAGGACCGGGCAGGGATTTTTACTTTTTCGGCTAACTTTAGTTGTGGGAAGTGAATTAACTATGAGCAACCTCAGGAAAGTACATCAGGATATTGAGCAGGGGAATATAGCTTCTCTTTACCTGTTCTATGGCGAAGAAACCTACCTGCAGCAGAAACTCATTACTGCTTTGAAAGAGCAGATTCTTTCCGCTGGGGTAAGAGAATTTAATTTTGCTCTTTTTGAAGGTACGGAAGCACCTGTCTCTGAAATTATCTGCAGTGCCGAAACCTTGCCGGTGATAGCGGGGAAGAGACTGGTTTTGGTGAGAGAAGCTTTGTTTTTTTCCGGTCGGAGCAAGTACCGCCTGGATAAAGGGGATGAGGAGTTGCTGCTTGATTACATAAAACAACCAAATCCCGGGACCTGCCTGGTGTTTTACCTTGACGGCAATGTAGACGGAAAAAAAAGGATCGTCAAGGCTTTGAAGGAATGCGGCGTGGTGCTGGAGACCAAAAGACTTTACGGCCACGCCTTGACCCATTGGGTGCAGGATATGTTTACCCAGCGAGGCAAAGAGATTGAACGCAGCGGCTTGGCGTTGCTGTTAACCGCCGGCAGCGGTCTAGCCATTCTGGAGAGGGAAGTGGAGAAACTGCTGTTATATGCCGGGGATGCACAGAAAATAACCCGCACCATGGTTGAAGCATGCCTGAGCAGAACAGCTGAAGGGGATGTTTTTAAACTGGTAGACGCCATCGGGGGAAAACGCCCTGAAGAGGCAGTGCAAAGGTTGCGGGAAATGTTGATGGTCGGTGAAGCGCCCATACAGCTGCTGGTGATGATCGGGCGCCAGTTCCGCCTGCTGCTGGCCCTAAAAGTGTTGTTGAATCAAGGTTACTCGACCAAAAAAGCCGGGGCAAAAGTCAAGGTGCACCCCTTGGTGTTACCGAAACTTGTCAAGCAGAGCCGCAACTTTACCACCGCCCAACTGGAGGAGGCAATCATGGCTGCAGCAAAACTGGACAGGCAGTTAAAGCGGTCCACTGTCAATCCCGAGATGGCTTTGGAGTTGCTTGTTTTAAAATTTAGCGGTTGAAGTTTGAGTATACAAGCCGTACTTAGTAAATGTATATATGCAAAGCCTGCCGCAAATACGGCAGGCCAAATTACTATGAAGCATTAATTGCTTGGTTGTACTTTTTCTGAAGCTGGGATTTTTTCCGGGCAGCTTTATTTTTATGGATAATACCGTAGATTGCGGCCTTATCCACTTTTTTAACCGCTTCTTTGAAAGCGGTTTTAATTTTATCCTGGTTACCTGTTTCTACAGCTTCATCGAAACGCTTGATCGCGGTTTTCAATGCGGATTTCCGCGCATTGTTACGGACGGTACGGGCTTGGATAATACGGACCCGCTTTTTTGCGGACTTGATGTTAGGCATGAAATCACCTCCTCAGCAAAAATTAAAATATAAGTAAGTAATTAAGCAAAACTTTCTTTCATACATAAAGCAAGATATATTTTACCAGATTTTTTTTGGAAACGCAACAACCGAGCAAGTATCAAAGCATTTGTTTGTCAGTTTGGAAAGGTATCCTCAATGTGAATTTTACCGGGTATAGCATGTATAGTTTTTTTAGTAATGGGAAAACTTAGGATAAAATCAGGAAAGGAGGTATGAAAATGGCTGGTTGGTTAGGACTGGTCATACGTTTTGTAGTGTCGGCCCTGGTATTATTATTGGTGAGCTGGTTGTTACCGGGATTTAGGGTGGCCGGCTTTACAGGGGCAATCATCAGTGCTGTAGTCATTGCGCTGCTGGGGTATCTGATTGAAAGTCTCATGGGCGGAAAAGTTTCTCCCCAAGCCCGCGGAGTGGTTGGCTTCATTACATCGGCAGTGGTTATTTATGTTGCCCAGTTTATCATTCCCACTTACATGTCAGTCAGCATTCTGGGAGCTATTTTGGCAGCGTTGGTTATTGGCATTATTGACGCTTTTGTACCCACGGAATTACGGTGAGCTTGTTGAACTCAAGCAACTGCAAGGTGCAGGGATTTTCCCCGCATCTTTCTTTTTTCTGTCTGGTTTCTCCGATAATTGGTTATAAAGCCTGGGACAAGTGCATAAATTTAGGTATGACATCGGACAAAGGAGCAAAAAATGTTGCGAAGACCGATTATTCAAAGATTTTCTTACTCGCCGTACAGGAAGAGAAGGCGGGTACTTTACATTTTTGCCATCCTTGTTATTCTTGGTTTATACTTTCTTCCCAAAACTTTGGAAACGGACCTGCCTGTTGCCGTACCGGTATTTAGTGGCGGCGTCGATGATCAGGAAACAAAAATATTTAACTTCTTGACCCGCTGGGGCTTGATAAAGGAACCAAAGGATATTTTAGACCGGGGACTGCCTTTAAGTGCTTTTATGCCGGATAAAAACCGATGGGAACAATTTAATTTGAATCAATCAATAAATAACTGGATAAAGCTGGTAACGAGGGTGGAGCCGGGAATTGTCCACAGTATCCTGGACTCCCAGATTATGGCATTGGCAGAAGCAGCAAGTTATGAAGAACAGGCCCAAATGCTCCCGCCGCCACCGCCTGAAGAAATACCTGTTACGGTCAAACAGCGGCAGATACCTGAGGGCAAGGTGCTGGTAGGCATCTATAACTCCCACAACGCGGAGACATACCAAGTGACGGACGGGGTGGCCAGGCTGCCGGGAAAAAACGGTGGCGTTTCCGAAGTTGCCCGGACTCTGGCCCAAACGCTGCAGGAGAAGTACGGCATTGGTGCTGTCTATGATGATACCATTCACGATTACCCCCGCTGGGGTGCCTCTTACGGCAATTCCGAGGAAACAGCCAAAACACTGCTAAAAAAATATCCGGACATTGCGATTTTAATTGATGTTCACCGGGATGCCGGAATTGACCGGCGGGAAACAGTGACAATAGAAAACAAAAAGGCTGCACCGGTACTGTTGATTGTCGGTACCGACACCCGCTGGGAGCATCCCAACTGGCGTAAAAATTTTGCTTTTGCCCAAAAAGTCAATGCGGTGATGAATGAACTTTATCCCCGACTGTCTGCCGGCGTTCGTCCCCAAAGCGGCAGGTACAACCAACACCTGTATCCCCATGCAATTCTGGTGGAAATGGGCAGTGCCAGCAATTCACTCGAGGAAGCCAAGGTAAGTGCCAGGCTGTTTGCCGGGGTAATTGCCCGGGTACTGGCGGAAACGGAATAACGGAATAATAGAAGGCCGGTGGTATCACCGGCCTTCTATGGCTACATGTATTTTTTATGAAAATTGGTTACTATTACCAGCAGCACATAACAGCGGGCAAAATAGGCAATGGTATAATTGGAGGTGACAGGATGTGCTTAAAAAAGTGCTGCTGGTAGTGCTGGTGTGTTATCTGGCATTATGGGGCTTAAATAAGACGGCGGCGGAGACAAGACAAATTACCGCTGCTACACCCGGTAGTGTACTGGCATTTAGTCTGACGTACCGGGATTTTACCGTTGCCGCTTTGGGGAACGGTTACAGAGTTACTTTCCCCCAAGAGGCTCAGAAAGTTTTGATAGGGCTTGAACAGGTTGGCAAGAAATATTACTATTTCACTAAAGAGCTTTTCCGGCAGGTACCCGCTGATGTAAGAAAGTTGTTAAGGCAGTTACTTGCGGAAGGTTCTTCGGGTTTTGACGGGACTGCGACCGGCAAGAAGTTAGGGAAGGCTTTTCCCTCTGCCCGGGAGATGGTATAATGAGGCAGTGCTGAACACGGAGCGGGAACGAGGTAATTTTTATGGCAGGGAAAAAAGGTGGTGTGGCACAGGCCGCAGGTATGATAATGGTGGCCATGGTAATTTCACGGGTCCTGGGCTATCTCAGGGATGTGATTATTTACGCCCAATTTGGCCAAAACCGTATTACCGATGCATACCGGGCGGCGTTTTCCATTCCCGACTTTTTATATATGCTGCTGGTAGGCGGGGCCCTCAGTTCCGCCTTTATACCTGTTATCAGCAGTTTGGTGGCCAAAGAACGGGAAGAGGAAGCGTGGTACACGGCCAGTATTGTCTTAAACGTCATCATGGTGCTGATGGTGGTGGGCATTACCATTGGCATGATTTTCACCCCGCAGTTGATTGCGCTGCTGGTGCCGGGCTTTAAGGGAGAAAGTTTTACACTTACCGTATCCCTGACACGGATTATGTTTTTTCAGGCTTTTTTTATGGCCTTAAACGGAATTTCCACTGGCATACTGAACTCTTACAAGCATTTCTTTTCCCCGGCACTGGGGTCGGTGCTTTATAACCTGGCCATTATTGTTGTCGGGTTACTGCTCCAGCCTTACTTCGGCATTGCCGGTTTTTCCATTGGCGTCGTGGTGGGGGCCATGACGAATTTCGGTGTGCAGGTGCCCGCGCTGGTACGCTTGGGACTGCGTTACCGGCCGTCCTGGAATATCAAGCATCCGGAAGCAAAAAAAATTGCCGTGCTGATGCTCCCGGTGCTGGTAGGTTTGTCCGTGAGCCAGTTTAACCTGTTTGTCAATCAAAACCTGGCCAGTACCCTGGCGCCGGGGATTGTGGCCGCACTGGCCGCGGGACAGAGATTGATGCAGCTTCCTATTGGTATTTTTGGTATTGCTGTGGCAGTAGCTGTTTTCCCCACCTTGACCGCCCATGCCGCTTTGCAGGAGAACGAAGCCTTTAAACGGACCATGTCGCTGGGTGTCCGCTCGGTGGTATTTCTCACCCTGCCTGCCGCTGCAGGATTGGTGGCGCTGCGCACTCCCATCATTCGGGTGCTGTTTGAATGGGGGCTTTTCACCCACCGGGATACGTTGGCCATTGCCGAGGCGCTGTTTTTTTATTCCTTTGGTCTTTTTGCCTATTCTGCCAACCAGGTGCTCAACCGGGTTTTTTATGCCCTGCAGGATACCCGCACGCCGGTAACCGCCGGAGTGATAACCATTGCCATCAATATTGCCTTGAACTTCTTACTGATAAAACCACTGGCACACGGCGGCCTGGCTTTAGCCTACTCTGTTGCCGGTATTTTTAACATGCTGGTGCTGCTGGCGGCGCTGCGTCTCAAGATTGGCGTCATTAATGGCCGCCAGATGGTTTCTTCTTTTACCATCAGTCTTTTTTCTTCCATAATTATGGGTGGGGCCAGCTTCTTTACCGCAGCCTATTTGGAGCGGGTACTGGACTTATCCAGCAAAGCCAACCAGCTGGTGCAGGTAGTGGCGGCGGTGGTAGTGGGAGTACTGGTCTATGGTGGCGTGGCGCTGCTGTTCCGGTTGGAGGAGGCGGAAATGGTCAGGGACATTTTTAAAAGGCGTTTTGCCCGGCGGGACAGCGCTGCCGGTTGATGACCCCGGTAACAGGTGCTATAATAGTACAAGTTAACCTAAGTCTGAAGGGGTTTGATTTATGACAAACCGGCAAAATAACATCCGTAATTTCTGCATAATTGCCCATATAGACCACGGCAAATCCACCCTGGCAGACAGACTGCTGGAACGTACCGGTGCCCTGACGGAACGGGAAATGACTGAACAGGTTTTGGACCAAATGGATTTGGAACGGGAGCGGGGTATCACCATTAAACTCCAGGCCGTGCGGTTGAACTATGCTGCTACCGATGGAAAGGAGTACCAGCTCAATTTAATTGATACTCCCGGCCATGTGGATTTTTCCTACGAGGTGTCCCGCAGTTTGGCGGCCTGTGAGGGGGCGCTGCTGGTGGTGGATGCGGCCCAGGGCATCCAGGCCCAGACTTTGGCCAATGTTTACCTGGCCATGGAACACGATTTGGAAATAATCCCGGTTATTAATAAGATTGATCTCCCCAGTGCCAATCCCGAGGGAGTGATCAGGGAATTGGAAGATATTATCGGTATCAATGCGGAGGAAGTGGTCCTGGCGTCGGCAAAAACCGGCCAGGGGATTGATGAAATTCTTACTGCCATCGTCCAACGCATCCCGCCGCCGCCGGCTGACGTGAACAAGCCGTTCAGGGCATTGATTTTTGACTCGCATTTTGATTCCTATAAAGGAGCCATTCCTTACATACGTGTGGTTGACGGCAGGGTTGCAAAGGGAATGGAGATAAAGATGATGTCTTCCGGCAAGGTCTTTGAGGTGAACGAGGTAGGCGTCTTTACTCCGGCCATGAAGATTGTGGATTCTCTGTCGGCAGGGGAAGTAGGGTTTCTCAGTGCCAGTTGTAAGAACGTGCGGGATACCCGGGTAGGCGATACCATTACCTCAGCCAGGAACGGTGCGGAAAAACCCTTGCCCGGTTATCGCAAGGCCACTCCCATGGTGTTTTGCGGGTTGTTTCCCGTGGACAGCAATGACTACGAGGACCTGCGGGATGCTCTGGAGCGGTTGCAGCTCAACGACGCATCCCTGGTTTTTGAGCCGGAAACCTCTATCGCCCTGGGATTTGGTTTCCGCTGCGGTTTTCTGGGCTTGCTGCATATGGAGATTGTTCAGGAGCGCCTGGAACGGGAATATAAGATTAATCTCATCACCACCGCGCCCAATGTTATTTATAAGGTGACCAAAACCAACGGCCAGGTGGTAAACATCGACAATCCCACCAACCTGCCGGTTATGGCGGAAGTGGGAAAAATAGCTGAACCCTTTGTCAAGGCAACCATCATGGTACCTCACGATTATGTCGGACCGGTCATGGAATTATGCCAGGAAAAGCGCGGTCAGTATGAGACCATGGAATATCTTTCCGAGTTACGGGTGATTTTAACCTATTACCTGCCTTTGGGTGAAATTATTTTTGACTTCTATGACCAGTTGAAATCCCGTACCCGGGGTTATGCCTCTTTGGATTATGAGTTGGCCGGTTGCCGGGAAACCGACCTGGTCAAACTGGATATCCTGATTAACGGTGAGGTGGTGGATGCTCTGTCCTGTATTGTTCACCGCGACAAGGCCTACCACCGGGGACGGAGTCTCACCGGCAAACTCAAGGAACTTATCCCCAGGCAGATGTTCGAAATACCTATTCAGGCAGCAATCGGTAACAAGGTGATTGCTCGGGTGACTGTCAAGGCGCTGCGGAAAAATGTCCTGGATAAATGTTATGGCGGCGATGTTACCCGGAAAAGGAAGCTTTTGGAGAAGCAAAAGGAAGGCAAAAAACGGATGAAACAGGTAGGAAACGTGGAAATACCCCAGGAAGCTTTCATGGCCGTATTGAGTATTGATTAGTGATAACCTGTTTCCAGGAAGGCACCGGGGCGATTGATGCAAATGTGTTTTCCCACATCTCACCTCGTACCTGCCACTTCTATTACAGGGGTGCGCCGACATGGAAATTTCGCTCTACATCCACATACCGTTTTGCACTGCCAAGTGCCGTTACTGTGATTTTGTCTCTTTTTCCGTAAAGGACTGTAAAAAGCGAATCCCGGACTATGTAACGGCTTTGGGTGGGGAAATGAGACTGCTCAGCCGGGACTACGGCCCGCTTACCTTGGACACGGTCTATTTCGGCGGGGGTACCCCCAGTGTCCTGCCGGGAGATTTTTTTGAGGCCGTTTTCAGAGGACTGACCGCTTTTTTTATTCTTGCTGCCGGCGCTGAAATTACCCTGGAGGCCAACCCTGAGACTTTGGACGAAAGCAAGCTGCAGTTTTATCGCCGCTTGGGCATAAACCGGCTTTCCATCGGGGCGCAGGCTGCGTCGGACCGGCTGCTTCGGGAAATGGGCCGGCGCCACACCTGGGAGGATGTAACGCGAACAGTGCGCCGGGCCCGCCGTGCCGGCTTTGACAACCTTGGTTTGGATCTGATTTACGGGTTGCCGGGGCAAAATCTCACAAGCTGGCGGCAAACTCTTGGCAGGGCAGCCGCTCTTGAACCCAATCACCTTTCTTTATACGGCTTGAAATTATCTGCAGTCACTCCCTGGGGGCGTTTACTGGCAGAAAAAAAGTTGCAGCTGCCCGGGGAAGACGATCAGGCGGACATGTACCAACTGGCGTCGGAATACCTTGAGAATGCGGGCTATGAACATTATGAGATTTCCAATTTTGCCTTAAAGGGTTTTCAGGCTCGGCACAACCTGGCTTACTGGCGCATGCAGCCGTACTTGGGCATTGGTGTGGCAGCCGCTTCCTTTAAAGGTCGTTGCCGCTGGACGAATACCGCCAGTCTGGACGAATATATTCATAATATAAATAAAGGTGTTTTTCCCCGGAAAGAGTATCTCTCCCTGACAGTACGGGAGGAAATGGCCGAAACCATGATCATGGGCTTGCGCCTGGCGGAAGGAGTGTCCCGGCGGCGGTTCCAACAGCGTTTTGGACTGTCAATAGCCGAAGTTTTTGGGGAGCAGGTGAAAAAGTTAACGAACCAGGGGCTGTTAACGGAAAACCACGGTCGTCTCAGCCTTACCAAGGGCGCTTTCCCCATTGCCAACGAGGTTTTTGTGGCTTTTGTCTGACTGTAGGCTAAAGTTCAATCGTACCGCATCACCGCTCAATGTCTCTTGACAAACTGCGGGCTTAATGATATTTTTTAGGTGTAAAAACTAGCACTCAACAAGGACGAGTGCTAACAAGAAGGTGAGAACATGCGCATGGATCAACGTAAAAAGGAGATTTTAGAGGCCATTATTAAGAGCTACATTGAAACGGCCGAACCCGTTGGTTCCAGAACCATTGCGCGCAAGTACGACCTTGGAGTAAGCCCGGCTACTATCCGTAACGAAATGTCCGACCTGGAAGAACTGGGGTTGATTGAACAGCCGCATACTTCCGCAGGGCGGGTACCCTCGGATAAGGGGTATCGTTATTACGTGGATTGTTTGATGGAGAATTACCAGTTGAGTCCCCGGGAAATAGCTTACGTAAGGAAGCGCTATGCGGAAAAAGTGGAACAAATTGAGCAGGTGATTGAGCGCACCGGGCGGTTATTGTCGCATATTACCAACTACGTGGCACTGGTAATGGGACCCCAGGTAAAACGGAACTATTTGAAGCATGTAAGGCTGCTGACGTTGTCTCCGGGCAAGGCCTTACTGGTGATTGTCTTCCAGGGGGGACTGGTACAGCACAGGACTGTTGGGATACCTGAAGATATCAGTACAGCGGATTTGGAGCGGATTAACAACGTCTTATATCATAAGCTTGAAGGCTATGCTATCCAACAGTTGCGGGAAGATACTCTCCAAGAAATATACCGGGAATTGGTACAGGAAAAAATGGTGGTACAAAAAATCATTGATATCCTTACCAGCTATTCCGGGGGAGAGATTTACCTGGACGGAACTGTAAATATCTTGAACCAGCCTGAGTTTCGGGATATAGAGAAAGTGAGGCTATTGCTCAGCAGTCTGGAGGAAGAGTCCATGGTCAGACAACTGCTGTTGGATAACGCCGGTACGGGGTTAACAATTAAGATTGGTGGAGAAAATAAACAGCAGGGTATTGACCAGTGCAGCATCATTACTGCAACTTATTACATCGACGGGGAACCGACGGGTACCATCGGCCTTCTCGGTCCCACCAGAATGACTTATTCCAAGGCGGTGGCCCTGGTGAAACTGGTGACCGGGAATTTGTCCAATGTACTGAAGGAATATTATTAACCCTGGAGCCATTATTCGTGAGAGGTTTGGAGGTTTGGAATCATGCCTAATCAGGGCAATAATACGGAAACAGAGCAGCGTTACGCTGCTTTACATACGAATGCCAGTGCCATTAAAGCCGTTGCCGGTGCCGTGGAGGGTACTCTCGGCCCCAAGGGAATGGATACCATGTTGGTGGATAAAAAGGGAGAAGTGGTGGTGACAAATGACGGTGCCACCATTCTGGATTTAATGGAAGCAGGCCATCCCGCTGCACGGATGCTGGTAAATGTTGCCCGCAACCAGCAAAGGGAAATAGGTGACGGTACAACCACCGCCACGATTATGGCGGGTAGTTTGATTTCTGCCGGGGCGGATCTGGTCACTAAGGGTGTGCCGGTTGCTAAAATTATTGAAGGCATGCGGGCTGGTGTGGACGAGGCCATTAATTTTTTTTATGAACGGGCGCGGAAAGTGACAATCGATGATGGTTTGCTGTTTCAAACGGCGCTGGTTGCCGGTCGGGAAAACGCTGATGTGGCCAAACTGACCATTGAAGCAGCACGGTTTACTGCCGAAAAGCTGGGGCAAAAACATTTTTGTCTGGCTGACCTGGTTGTGGCTCAGGTGGGGGCGGATAACCAGGTTTTTCAGGGATTGATAATCAATAAGGAACGCATGTCCCCGCATATGCCGCCGGCAGTAAACAACGCCACAGTGTTGATAATTGATGATGCCCTGGAGCCCGAGGAAATAAAATATGCAAACGATTCCAACGAAGCCTTTCTCAGGCAGGACCGGTACCGGGAAGAATTTCTGCAGAACATCGAAAAAGTAATTGAGATGGGTGTAAAAATAATTTTGACCGACCGGGGAGTCATCCCCATGGCGGAACAGCGGTTGGCAGATGCCGGGATCATGGTGCTGCAGCGGGTTGCCCACAAGGAACTGGCCCGGGCGGCAGAGCATACCGGGGCAAGGATGATTAAACGTACCGGTTTGAATAAGCCTGTTGCCGAGCTGCAAGGCTGCCTGGGCTTTGCGGCCGCGGTCAGGGAAGATGAGCAGTTAAAGCAAACGTATATTGTGGGCGGGCAGGGCAAACCTACCGCCACAATTTTGGTGGGTGCATCTACGGAAGAAGTTGTGGGTGAAAGGGAAAGGATTGCCCGGGATGCAGCCAGTGCCGTTCAGGCGGCGCTGAAGGCCGGTATTGTGCCCGGCGGTGGGGCCATTGAGCTGGCTGCCATGGTCAGGGTACAGCAACTGCGCCGGGAAATGCGCGGCATGGCAGCTTACGGTATTGATTGCGTTTTGGAGGCATTGAAAAAGCCTTTTAGCCAGATAGTGGCTAACGCCGGTTTTAACCCGCTGGAAAAACTGGGAGATGTGCTGGCGGCCCAGGCAGCCCGGGACACGGATTCCCTGGCGCTGGATTGTGACCGGGGTGAAGTGGCGGATATGTGGCAGTCAGGTGTGGTGGACCCGGTGCTGGTAAAAGTGCATGCTCTGAAGGCAGCGGCGGAGGTTGCGGAAGCCATTCTGCGCATTGATACCATTATCAGGAAAAAGGAAATTAATTCCCGGGACAGGGATGCCTTTAATCAATTAAATATTTAGTGTGAGGTGATGACAGTGGCTAAAGAGGAAGAGATTACTTGCTGTGAACAGAAGGAGGATGATGCACATAATTTAAGTAATGAAGCTGTAAATGAGGAAGAAATACAACAGCAGCAGGAAAATCCGGGGCCACAGGAAGACCCGGAACAGGAGGAAGCAAATGGAGAAGAAGGCCCGGAAGCAGGCCGGTTATCCCAACTGCAGGAAAGTCTTGATGCAGTCAGTGCGGAGAAAGAAGAAATAAACCAGCGTTATATACGCCTGCAGGCGGATTTCGATAACTTCAGAAAACGCACCCGTAAAGAACAGCAGGAATTTTTGCAATATGCCTGCCAAAGCCTGATAGAAAAACTGCTGCCGATTTTAGATAATTTTGAGCGGGCACTGGAAAGCCCGGACCGGGAAAGCCAGGCTTTTAAAACTGGTGTGGAAATGATTTACAAACAGTTGGTGGGCGTGCTGGAGCAGGAAGGCCTGTCAGTGATAGAGGCAGCAGCACAGCCTTTCGACCCTCAACATCACGAGGCGGTAATGCAGGAGGAATCCGATGAATATCCTGACAGTACAGTGATAGAGGTGCTGCAAAAGGGTTATAAATTAAAAAACAAGGTTATTCGCCCGGCTATGGTTAAAGTTGCAAAAAATTAATTCACTTAATTTAATCTGAAAATTTGAGGAGGTAGATATCAATGGGTAAGGTAATTGGAATTGATTTGGGGACCACCAACTCATGCATGGCAGTAATGGAAGGCGGTGAGGCGGTTGTTATTTCCAACGCCGAAGGTAATCGCACCACCCCGTCGGTGGTAGCATTTTCCAAGGGTGGCGAGCGACTGGTGGGTCAGGTGGCCAAGCGACAAGCCATTACCAATCCTGACCGCACGGTTATTTCCATTAAACGTCACATGGGTACGGACCACAAGGTGAATATCGGGGACAAAACTTACACGCCCCAGGAGATTTCCGCCATGATTCTCCAGAAACTGAAAGCCGATGCAGAAAGTTACCTGGGCGAAAAAGTGACCCAGGCGGTGATTACGGTCCCGGCATATTTTACGGACAGCCAGCGTCAGGCGACTAAAGATGCCGGGAAGATAGCCGGCTTGGAGGTTCTGCGGATTATCAACGAACCTACTGCCGCCTCGCTGGCATACGGCTTGGATAAAGGTGAGGATCAGACTATTTTGGTTTACGACCTCGGCGGCGGCACCTTCGACGTTTCCATTTTGGAACTGGGTGACGGTGTTTTCGAAGTCAAGGCCACCAGCGGGAATAACCGCCTGGGCGGTGACGATTTTGACGAGCGTATCATGGAGTACCTGGTACAGGAGTTTAAAAAATCTCACGGCATTGACCTGTCAAAAGACAAAATGGCCATGCAGCGCCTGAAGGAAGCTGCGGAAAAGGCCAAGCACGAGCTGTCAAGTGTTACCTCCACCAACATCAACCTGCCATTTATTACCGCTACCCAGGAGGGACCGCAGCACCTGGACATTACGCTCACACGGGCAAAGTTTGAAAAAATAACCGCCGACCTGGTGGAAAAAACCATGGGCCCGACCCGCCAGGCGTTATCCGATTCAGGCTTAAAGCCGGAGAACATTGATAAAATCATTCTGGTGGGCGGTTCAACGCGTATTCCTGCGGTTCAGGAAGCGATTAAAAAAATACTTGGCAAAGAACCGCACAAGGGCATTAACCCCGATGAGTGCGTAGCATTGGGTGCGGCCATTCAAGCGGGAGTACTGGCCGGTGAAGTGAAAGACGTGCTGCTTTTGGATGTTACTCCGCTGACCCTGGGTATTGAAACTTTAGGCGGTGTTTTCACGCCGTTAATTGAACGAAACACCACAATTCCCACTTCCAAGAGCCAAATATTTTCTACTGCAGCGGATAATCAAACCGCGGTGGATATTCACGTACTTCAAGGGGAAAGAAAGATGGCTGCGGACAATAAGACTCTGGGACGCTTCCAACTGACGGGAATACCGCCGGCGCCCAGGGGAGTACCGCAGATTGAAGTGAAGTTTGACATCGACGCCAATGGTATAGTTCATGTCACCGCCAAGGATTTGGGCACGGGTAAGGCCCAGGATATTACCATTAAATCCTCCGGCGGGCTCAGTGACGATGAAGTGAAAAGAATGGTCAAGGACGCGGAAAAGTATGCCGAAGAAGATACAAAACGCAAGGAAAAGGTGGAAGTCAGAAACCATGCGGATTCTCTCATTTATCAGGCGGAAAAAACAGTAAAAGAACTGGGTGACAAGGTTGAGGCCACAGACAGGGAAAATATTGAAAAGGCCAAGGAGGACCTCAAGGCAGCGCTGGAAAAAGACGACCTTGAGGAAATAAAGGCTAAGACCGAGGCTTTGTCCGAGGCCGTATTCAAACTTTCCTCCAAGATCTACCAGCAGGCCCAGGACCAGGGCCAGGCACAGGACGGCGGCGGTACCGCTGACGGGCAAAAAAACGACGACAACGTGGTGGATGCCGACTATCAGGAAGTTGACGACGACAAGAAGGAATAACTGCTAAGTTATAGGATTAAAACATGGTGAGAGGTATAATAGGGGTGTGAAATAGACTCGGTAGTTCGCATTTCGCGCCTCGCACTTCTCACCGCTATTGTGGGGGTTTTCCATGTCCAAGCGAGACTATTATGAGGTGCTCGGCGTTTCCAAAGACGCTGACCCGTCGGAAATAAAAAAAGCATACAGGAGGCTGGCCCGCAAGTACCACCCCGATGTAAACCCCGGTGACAAGGAAGCGGAGCAGAAATTCAAGGAAGTAAAAGAAGCCTATGAGGTTTTGGGTGATGCGGATAAACGGGCCCGGTACGACCAGTTTGGTCATGCCGGTACAGATGATAACGGTTTTGGTGGTTTCGGCGGCGGTGCCGGGGACTTTTCCGGTTTTGGCGATATTTTTGACATGTTTTTTGGCGGCGGCTTCGGCGGGACTCAGGCCCGGCGAAACGGGCCGCGCCAGGGAGCCGATTTAAAGACGCAGGTGGAAATAACCTTTGAGGAAGCTGCTTTCGGTGTGGAAAAGGAGATACTGGTATCGCGCCTGGAAACCTGCCCGGAATGCGGCGGCAGTGGTGCCGAGCCGGGTACACACCCGGACACGTGTCCTGTCTGTAAAGGCAGCGGTCAGATCAGGGTAGGCCAAAAAACACCCTTTGGCATGTTCCAGACGGTAAAAACATGTCATAACTGCCACGGCGAGGGAAAAGTGATCAAGACGCCTTGTAAAGAGTGCCACGGCCAGGGCCGAGTGCGCAGGCAGCGTAAGATAAAGGTGAAGGTGCCTGCCGGGGTGGATACCGGTTCGCGCCTGCGGGTGGCTGCTGCCGGCGAAAGCGGTGTCAACGGTGGCCCGCCCGGTGATCTATATGTCTTTTTAAGGGTTAAGCCCCACAAGCATTTCACCCGTGAGGGGAATGACGTTATTTACGAGCAGCCTATCACCTTTGCCCAGGCGGCTTTGGGATGCGATTTGCAAGTGCCCACTTTGGACGGGAAAGTTAGTCTCAAGATACCCGAAGGGACCCAGACCGGTACCAGTTTCCGGTTGAAGGGCAAGGGCTTTCCCCGCCTGCAGGGTTACGGCAGGGGCGACCAGCATGTGAAAGTACGGGTTATTACCCCCGCTCATCTCACCGACAGTCAAAAAGAACTGCTGCGTAAGTTTGATGGCACGTGCACCAAGAGAAATCACCAGGCCAGGGAAAAAGGCTTTTTTGAAAAGATGAAGGATGCCTTTATGGGCTAGGAACAGGGTTGGTGTTTAAATGGAATGGCAGGAAATATCCGTTACCACAACTGAAAGTGCCATGGAAAGCGTGGCGGATATTTTTTACCAGGTGGGCGCCGCCGGGGTAGTAATCGAAGACCCGCAGGTGGTTGCTGCCTACTTGAAGGAAAAGAAATGGGACTACAATGAACTGTCCCTGGAAACCCTGGAAGCGGAATCCGTTGTGGTAAAAGGATATTTACCGGTGGACCGGCGTTTGCCGGAGCTTCTTGCCACCGTCAGAAAACGCTTGGACGAACTGGTCTGGTACTTTGCAGACTACCGGGCGGAAATAACTTTGACGAAAATTAAGGAGTCGGACTGGGCCAATGCCTGGAAGACTTATTATAAACCGGTGAAGGTATCCGAAAAAGTTGTTATTAAACCTACATGGGAAAATTATCAGGCCCGTTCCGGTGAGATAGTGATTGAACTTGACCCGGGGATGGCTTTTGGTACCGGTACCCATCCTACCACCATAATGAGCATTAAGGCGCTGGAAAAGCATCTGCAAGCCGGTGCAGAGGTTATTGATGTGGGTACCGGTTCCGGGGTGCTGGCCATCACGGCTGCCAAGCTGGGAGCGGGAAAGGTTTTGGCGGTGGACCTGGACCCCCTCGCGGTAAAGGTTGCCGGCGCCAATATTGATGCGAACAATGTCTCTTCCCGGGTGGAGGTACAGCCGGGCAATTTACTTTTGGGTGTGGAAAGAGCAGTGGACTTGGTTGTGGCAAATATTATTGCCGATGTTATTATGGATTTAAGTGACCAGGTTTGGCAGAGGCTAAAGAACGAAGGTTTGTTTATTGCTTCGGGGATAATAGATGACAGGCGAAAGGAAGTGAAAGACTACCTGTGTTGCCGCAATTTTCGTGTTGAGGAAGTATTTAACCAGGATGGATGGGTAGCAATGGTAGCCAGAAAGGTGTGACAGGGATGCACCAATTTTTTGTGCCGGTAACTGCAATACGAGGGCCCGGGATTACTATTACCGGCGAAGAAGCGTACCACCTGGCGAAAGTGCTGCGCCTGACGCCTGGTGAAAAGGTGGCTGTGGCTGACGGCAACGGGAGACGTTTTCTTGCGATACTGGAAAAGGTGTCCAGTGATGTGACCACAGCCAGTCTGGAGCAGGAGTTGCCTGGCGGAGAGCCACCGGTGCAGGTGACTCTTTTACAGGGAATTCCCAAGAATGATAAATTTGACCTGATTATACAAAAAACCACGGAATTGGGTGTCAGCAGGATAGTGCCGGTGGAGATGAAACGTTGCGTGGTACAGATAAAAAGGGACAAGGTTGCTGACCGGGTCCAGCGGTGGCAGCGCATAGCCCGGGAAGCGGCAAAACAGTGCGGCAGGTCTAAAATACCGGAAATTGTGGAACCATCTTCATTAGAAACGGCATTGGCGCATTTGCCTGGGGGCACCCCGATTGTGGCGCCCTGGGAAGAGGCAGCAGGTGTTTCTCTGGGAGATCTATTGTTGAAATATTCATCAACGGCTTCAGTTGCCTATATAGTTGGGCCGGAAGGCGGGTTAACCGCCGCGGAAATAGACTGTGCCCGGCAGTATGGTGCTGTTCCCGTGACCTTGGGACAGCGTATTTTGCGTACAGAAACTGCGGCCATAGCCGTGCTGGTAATGATCATGCACCGGTTGGGTGATTTGGGAGGACAGGCATGTGGCTAAAAAGGCAGCGGTTTTTGTATTGGGATGTAAGGTAAACCAGCATGACGGCGAGGCCATAAAAAACCTTTTTCGCCAAAACGGTTACGAGATAGTACCCTTCAAGGAAGAGGCAGATGTTTATGTTATACATACCTGTACTGTTACCCATTTGGGGGACCGGAAGTCCCGACAGATGATTCGCCGGGCCGTCCGGCAAAATTGCCGGGCTGTTATAGCCGTTACCGGGTGCTACGCCCAGACTTCACCCGGTGAGATACTGGATATCCGGGGAGTGGACC
Source organism: uncultured Thermoanaerobacteraceae bacterium (assembly GCA_964529795.1). Classification (GTDB taxonomy): domain Bacteria; phylum Bacillota; class JADQBR01; order JADQBR01; family JADQBR01; genus CAZGXM01. The sequence continues at coordinate 1,408 of CAZGXM010000045.1, read as the reverse complement.
TGGTTATTGGCAACAGGGAGCGCTCCCGGATAGTGGAGCTGGTGGAAAAAGTACAGAAGGGGTCTCCTGTAAGCCTGGTGGGCCCACGGAGGGAATTAAAGGAATTTGAAGACCTTCCCTTTAATGATGCTGCTACTGTACGGGCATTTTTAAAGATACAGGAAGGATGCCAGCAGTTTTGTACATATTGTATCGTTCCTTATGCCCGGGGGCCGGTACGCAGCCGCCCGCTGGCCGAAAGTATTCAGGCAGTGGAGAATCTTGTTCGCCGTGGTTTCAAAGAGGTTGTCTTGACCGGCATTCATATCGGTGCTTACGGGCAGGATTTGGACAATGCAGATTTGAACACGCTGTTAAAGGCACTGGTTAAGATGCCCGGACTGCAGCGGCTGCGGGTCAGCTCGATAGACCCCAATGAAATTACTCCGGACCTGCTGGATACGTTAACCGGGGAAGCGGTTATCTGTCCTCACTACCACATACCCTTACAGAGCGGTTCCGATAACATTCTCAAAGCCATGCGCAGGCCCTACGACACCGGGTATTTCCGCCAACTTGTGGCGCAAATCCGCCAAAGGCGCCCCCGGGCGGCAATCACCACTGACGTCATGGTAGGTTTTCCCGGGGAAACTGGGAAAATGTTTCAAGAAAGTGCTGATTTTATTGAAGAAATAAGCTTTGCCAAACTTCACGTATTCAAGTATTCACCGCGGCAGGGCACTCCGGCGGCCCGCTTTGAACAGCAGGTGCCGCCGGAGGAAAAAGAAGCACGTAGCAAGGTAATGCTGGCGTTGGGAAAACGCTTGTGGGAACAATATGCCGGGAAATTTCTCCGGCAGCCGCTGGAGGTTTTGGTGGAACAGCGGCAGGGTGATTGCTGGGAAGGGCACAGCGCCAATTATTTAAAGATTCGTTTTCCCGGCGGGGAGGGCCTGCGCGGCAGATTTGTTACGGTGAAAGTTGCTGAAGTCGCGGATGGTTATCTTTTAGCTAAGAAAGGAGGTGTTGGCAGATGAGTGATTGCATTTTTTGTAAAATAGCTGCCGGGGAAATTCCGGCAGAAATTGTTTACGAGGACGAACAGGTCCTGGCTTTTAAAGATATCAAGCCGGTTACCCCGGTACATATTTTGCTGATAACCAAAAAGCACATCAGTGATCTTACAGCTATAGGTCCGGAAGATAAGGAATTAATCGGTCACTTGCACTTGGCGGCAGTAAAGGTTGCGGAAGAAATGGGGATTGCAGAAAAGGGCTTCCGGCTGGTAAATAATTGTAAGGAGCACGGGGGGCAGGTGGTTTTCCACCTTCACTTCCACCTGTTGGGAGGTAAGCGTTTGAGTACCCGGCCCACCAGGGATACGTCAAAGTAAATATTTAAAGAAGGCCCATGTAGCCAGCTCAAACGG
>CAZGXM010000044.1:0-21187 GCA_964529795.1 uncultured Thermoanaerobacteraceae bacterium | reverse complement strand
GCATAAACACCGCCGCTTTCCGGTGCGACAATCTCTACCGTGGTCCCGGCCAGTGCCGTACCACTCAAACCAAATACCATCACAATTACCGTCAACCAGGCAACAATACTTCTTCCTCTCATTTTCTCTTTCTCCCCTCCATCTTTGTTACTTCGGCTTGCTTTATGGGAGAAACTTCCGTGCAATGGAAAAACCTGACCCACGGTCAGGTTTCGGTTAACGGACAGTATCCCCTTCCTTCCCACCGAAGGTTGTTGAGATTCCGTCACCGGCATGGTCTCCTGACTTGTACTTCGCCCTACTCCCTGTGCCTTCCCGGTGGCCCGGTGGCGTTTGTTACAGGTTTCGTCCGTACTCACAGTAGCGGGGGCTGTAGCGGACTCTCACCGCTTTCCCACGACCGGCAACAAAATTATGAGTAATTTTCTATAATTTTACTACAGGAGGTGACGCTTGGCAACCCTTCCCAAAAAACTTTAAAGAATTAACCTGTCATGTCAAGATTAGCTTATTGAACCAAAAAACCCGGGGCAGGCCCCCAAGTTTTTCCAGGTGGGCACCTTTACTCCGCCGTGGCAGGGCTTTTTTCCCCGTAAATTTTTTTTATTCCCAATACTCTGCCCATAATCAATGCAAGTATTGCCACACTGCCGCTGAAAAGAGCGCCCATCTTGGCAGCGCCCTGAACATCCGCGCGTACAAACGCCGCCCCGGCCACAAACAGCGCCACGGTTAACCCCACTGCCGCCACGATAGCTGCAGCAAAAATTTCTTTTTGCCCCATGCCATCGGGAAAAGGAAAACCAGCCAGTCTGGCCAGGTTGGCCAGCAGGTAAATTCCCACGGTTTTGCCAATTAACAGGCCGAAAAAGACCAGCCAGGTAGGCACGCCTATCGCTGACAGTTGTACGCCGGCATTGGACAGGCCAAAGAAAAAGAGCCCGAAATCCACAATAATTTTCCACTCGTGTTCAAACTGGGACAAAGCGGAATGTTCATCTTCCTTTGCTTCAAACAAGTGGCCAGGGTCCCTGATAGGATGCGGGAGAAAGGGTACTATAAATACCAGCGCCAGCGCCGGATGCAGGTGGGCATTGTGCAGTCCCGTCCAACTGAGCACTCCTGCGGTTAAAAGATACGGCCAGTAATTTCTCACATTCAGTTTCCGCAAGGCAAAAGCGATGACCATGCCGGTCAAAAGCAGCAGCAGCCACAAGGGCTCGACGGGATAGGTCGGGTCCGGGTAAAAGACTGCGATGATAAACAGTCCGATGGCGTCGTCGGCAATGGCTAAAAGCAGTAAAAACTTTACCGCCGGGTGGGCAGCGCCAAATACAAATCTTGCCACCAGCCAGGCCAGGGCGATATCGGTTGCCGTGGGAATACCCCAGCCTCTCACCAGTTCCGGGGAGCCAATCAAGGCATTTAAACTCAAATAAACAATAACGGGACCTACCACCCCTCCCAAAGTGGCAAAAAGCGGGTTGATCGCCTTTTTAACGGGATTGAGGTCCCCTCCGGGCATGATGCTCTGAGTAATTTCGACACCGGCAATGGCAAAGAAAAATACCATAAAGATGTCATTTACGAGAAAATGAAAATTGGCTCCGAAGAGCAGTTCGCTTTCCATCACCTCGCGGTAACTGTCTGGTGAGAAATTTGCCCAAATCAAGGCCACAAATACGCCGGAAATTAACGGGATTGAAAACTCCTGCAACAATTCAACGGTTCTTCGCATCTGCATCCTCCTATCCTTAAAATTAATGGCATAAAATATTTTAGTAACAAAATATTTCCCTGACCAGTAACACTTTATAGCATAACATTTTTCCCTGTTTGCCTTTTTATTCCCCAAAAAATTCTCTTCTCACGAAGACAATCTATAATGTATTCATTCAATGACCATTTGAATCCTGCCACTTGATAAAACTTTTTAATTTACCCGGCTAAATTAATATGCGAAATCGGAAAAAACAAAGCCGGCAAACTGCCGGCCCTTAATAAAATTTGCACCTGTAATCTCAGTATCGGAAGTATTATTTGTCCCTTTCCCGGCTGTCCGGGTCTTTTCCGGGCTTCATGGCAGCCGCCGGCTGGCGGTCGCGGTCCCGGGGTTTTAAAGCTGACGGGCGCAGGTTCTGGATGGGCACCGGTGAGCGGACTATGATGGACTTCATGGCCTGGTAGTTAAAAGGAAGCAAGGGCCAGAGGTACGGAACACCAAAGGATTTGGTGAAAGCCAAAAAGATAAACACCAGCGCGGTGGCGCCTACAAAACCGGGCAGCCGTAGTATACCGGTGGCAAATATCAGTACAATGCGTACCAGCCGGTTGGCCATACTTAATTCATAGCTGGGTGTGGCAAAAGAACCGATTGCCGCAATAGCCATATAGAGGACCACTTCCGGGGCAAACAGCCCGATCTGGATGGCTATCTGGCCAATTAACACTGCCGCAATCAGGCCCAGGGCAGTGGCCAGCGCTTCCGGGGTGTGCACCGCGGCCATGCGCATCAGGTCAATGCCCAACTGGGCAAAGACAAACTGCCACATCAGGCCGATTTTTCCCACTTTGGTCGGACCGATAAATTTCAGACTTTCGGGCAGCAGGCCAGGGTCCAGGGATACCAGCAGCCAAAGCGGTGCAATGAATATGCTGGCAAAAATGCCGAAAAACCTCACCCAGCGCAGGTATGCCCCCACCAGCGGCGCTTGGCGAAATTCTTCCGCGTGCTGCACATGATGAAATAATGTGGCAGGCAGGATAATGACGCTGGGAGATGTATCCACAATGACCAGTACATGTCCTTCCAGCAAATGCTGAGCTGCCACGTCAGGGCGTTCCGTGTATCTTACCCTGGGAAAGGGAGTCCAAAAACTGCCGGGAGTGATCAGCTCTTCCACGGATTTTTCCGCCATGGGCAGCCCGTCAATATCAATCTCCTGCAATTTGCTTTTGACCTTTTCCACCAGCTTGGGGTTGGCTATATCTTCAACATACGAAACACAGATGTCGGACTTGGACCGGTTTCCCACATTGAACAGTTCATTTCTCAGCCGCGGGTCCCTTACCCGCCGGCGAATCAAAGCCGTGTTAAAAACAATGGTCTCCACAAAGCCGTCCCGGGAACCCCGCACCACCCGTTCCAGGTCCGGTTCCTCGGGACTGCGTACCGGATAGTCCCTGGCATCAATGATGATAACCTCATCGAGGCCGTCCACAAACAGGGCAAGAGGACCGGCCAGGATCGTGTCAACCACTTCGTGTAAATCATCCGCGCTGTCAACCTCTATGTAGATAACCTGCTTTGCAAATATTTTTTTAAATGTATTGGGAGTAATTTCATCTCTGTCAACGGCAGTTAGGCGGCGCATAATCCACAGCATGATGTCGTCTTTTGCAAAACCGTCCACAAACAGCAAAGCCGCATCTTTACCGGCAATGGTAAATTCCCGCCAGAGCAGGTCAAAACTTTCATCCAGGGCCAGTTGTTCGTCTATCCACGCCTTATTCTCTTTAATTTTCTTGTGCACCAGCACCTTTTCCCTGATTTTCTCCGTCATACTTGATAACCACTCCTGAGCAATATTTCCTCCACGGCCCGGACGGTAATAGGGGCGCCTTTGTTAATACAGTCCGATCCCTTCATTTTGCCCACATCACCCACACCCACAATGAGGGGCACATCCAGTTCATTGAGCACATCTACCGTATCCCCCTCCAGACGTTGACTGTTATCAATGCGGGGATAACCATCCTTGTCCACCGCCTGCCTGATTAATTCTCCGTCCCTGGTCACGGAACAGTCCACTTTAATCCCCCGGACATAATCAGTATTGGCTGCGACTGCCACCACACCCAATACTTCCACCTGATCGCTATTGACTATCTGGGCCAACGCTGTTTCACCCCGGGCCCGACCCCGGTCACCCCGGTCATCCAGCATGACCAGCACCGGGTCGTAAGGAGTAGCCATGATATATGCGATGATTTCTTCACCGGCCAAAGGGGTGGGACTGCCTGCGGAGAGGGAAATGCACCTGCCGCCAACCTTTTGGGCAACTTTTTCCACCGCCTGCCGGGCTGCATTATCGCCATCGGTGATGAGAATCACCTTTTTTTTTGCCTGTTCCGCCATCACACTACCCTTGGGGATTAAATATCACTGCCATCATGTATCCAAACACCACTGCCGCGGCGATACCCGCAGCGGTAGCTTCTATACCGCCGCCAAACGCCCCCAACAGCCCGTTCATTTTTACGGCATCCATGGCCCCCTGAGCCAAGGTATGACCAAAGCCGCTCAAGGGTATGGTCGCCCCGGCACCGCCCAGGTTTACCAACGGTTGGTATAATCCCAGGGCGCTGAAAACGGCCCCGATGGTAACATAGCCGACTAAAATATGGCCCGAGGTAATATGGTAGGGAGTCAAATCCATCACCAGTTGGCCTATTAAACATAGTAAACCGCCCACAAGAAAGGCCATTAAAATTGTCATGATTATTTTTTCCTCCTTCTCGCAGTTCGAAATTCGACTTTCGATATTCGCTTGGGTAATTCTCGGGGTCACACTGCCAAAACCCTTTCTGGAAAAGCCCGTTACATCATTTCAAAGACTACGCCATGGCCGATACCGGGAATGGATTCCCCTTGCTGGCAGGAAAGCGGACTGTGTAACGCACCGGTACCCACACCGAAAATTCTCTTGAACTTACCGGCAATCATTTCTTCAATCAAGTAACTGCAGGTCACCACTGCCGAGCAGGCACAGCCGCTGCCGCCGGCATGAACGTCCTGTGACGGGTCGTAAATAAGAATACCGCAGTCCGTATGGTTTTGGGTCAGGTCCACGTTTTTTTGTTGGGTTAGTCTTTCTACCAAAGCCTTGCCCACTGTAGCCAAATCACCGGTAACAATCAGGTCGTAATCCCGGGGTGTACGCCCGGTATCCTGCAAATGGGTAATAATAGTGTCGGCAGCGGCAGGAGCCATGGCGGAACCCATGTCATTGGGGTCTTTAACACCCTGGTCAACCACTTTGCCCAGGGTGACATGGGTTATCTTCGGGCCGGGGCCCTCTTTGCCGATCAGCATTGCCCCGGCGCCCGTTACCGTCCACTGGGAATTCATGGGACGCTGGGCGCCCAGCTCGGTGGGAAACCGGTACTGTCTTTCCGCAGTATCATGATGGCTGGACGTGGCTGCCACCACTCTTTCCGCAAAACCCCCTTCCACAAGCATGGAACCCAGGGCAATTCCTTCGTACATCGTGGAACACGCCCCGTACAGGCCGACGAAGGGGATTCCCAGTTGACGGGCGGCAAAATTTGCCGAAATAACTTGGTTAAGCAAATCACCGGCAAGCAAGTAGTCTATGTCGCGAGACGTAAAACCCGCCTTTTTGATAACCATTTCCACGGCATCAGCCAGCATTTTGTTCTCGGCTTTTTCCCAGGTTTTTTCACCATAGTAGGTGTCCTGGATAATCTTATCAAAGCTGTCCGCCAGCGGGCCCTCTCCTTCTTTAGGTCCCACAACGGCTGCAGTGGCCATTACCACTGGCGGATTGATAAACTGTATTGTCCGCTGGCCAACTTTTTTCGTTGTTGCCATATACCTCACTCCAGTCAAGACAATTTTTAAGAACTACTTTAAAAAAAATGCTATCAAACCGATTATCACCGATGTGACAAACCCGTAAACCAATACCGGCCCGGCAATGGCAAACATCTTTGCCGCCACACCGAAAACAAAGCCTTCCCGTTTGAATTCCATTGCCGGGGAGACAATAGAGTTGGCAAAACCGGTAATGGGAACAATCGAGCCCGCCCCGGCGAATTTGCCCAGGTTGTCGTAGATGCCCAGGCCAGTAAAAAATGCTCCCAAAAAGATCATTATTACAAGGGTTGTGGTGCTCGCCTCCTTTTGCGGTAATCCCCCGGCTTGGAACAAATTTTGAATAATCTGAGCAAAAGCAGTAATGCCGCCACCCACCACAAAAGCGGCCAGGGCGTTCTTCACCCAGGTCTGCCGGGGCTTGACCTTTTGCACCATTTGCTGGTACTGTTGCTGCTCGGCCTGCTTTTTGGCCTGCTGAAACTGTTTGTCCAGTAAATCTCCTCCTGTTGCAGCCATAATACCACCTCCGAAACTATTTTTTCCTTTCGGCGGTTGTTTCATGCCCGAAAATAGATTTAAAATCAGCAAAGCACCTGCTTTTTACAGGTGCTTTCACCATAACTTTTATAATGAAGTGGAACCGCCGTCATCGGCATAAGCAATTTTTACATTGGCCTTATACTCGTTCAGCCTGCCATTGGTAACATTTGCAGTCAAGTTGTATACTTCCACGCCGGTGATGTTGGGAATAGTACGGGAAGCTTCATTGACTGCAGCCTGAACCGCATCTTTCCAGTTGTAGGGTGATTCACCTACCAATTCGACTACTTTTACATACATGTTTATCCCTCCTTAGCAAATTTCTCTCTTTATTGTCTCACGTTTAGCAAATTATATACCAAATAAAAAGGACCAAAGTCACTTTTTTATGATGACCTTGGCCTGTTGTTAATTGTTGAAATCTTTTGTTAACATATTGATAGGTAATAGCAGGTCCTTAGGCCGGGAAGGAGCCCGGAGACCTGGAGTCCGGAGGCTCCCGCGGAGGCTTGTTATTGCACACAAACCCCATCTTACCTTTTTTCGTTATCCGCCAGCAACTGGCGGATTTGTTTTAGAGCCTGCCTTTCAATCCGCGAAACCTGCACCTGGGACAGTCCGATCACTTCAGCGACTTCCGTCTGCGTCTTATCCTGGAAAAAACGCATCAGTAGCACTTTCCGGTGCTTTTCCGGCAAGGCCATTAACAATTCCTTCAAAGCAATTTTATCAAACCAAATACTTTCCTCTTCCCTGGTACTGCCCAATTGGTCCAAAACAAAGATGGGATCGCCGTCATCCTGGTAGAGCGTATCATATATGGAACCGGGGGCCTGAACAGCTTCCATGGCTTCTACAATCTGTTCTCTTGGTATGTCCAGGCATTCTGCCAGTTCGCCCACACAGGGTTCCCTTCCCAATTCCTTACTGAGTTCTTCTTTGCGTACCCATACTTTTGCGGCAACCTCCTTAAGGGAACGGCTGACTTTCACCGGGTTGTCATCCCTCAAGAAACGGCGGATTTCCCCCACAATCATGGGTACGGCGTAAGTGGAAAATTTCACGTCATATGCTAAGTCAAATTTATCAACAGCTTTAATCAATCCAATGGTACCGATCTGGAACAGGTCGTCCAAGTCATAGCCACGGTTATCAAAACGCTTGACAACGTTAAAGACCAATTTTAAATTACAATTTATCAGCCGCTCCCGTGCTTTTTCATCGCCTGCCTTTGTTTTTTTCAGCAGTTCCAGCTGCTCCACGTCGGACAGCAGCGGAAAACGGGGCAGATTCATCTCGGATAAACGACCAACCATCAGGCTGCTCCCCTTATTTGGATAGCTTTTTAACCATGCGAACTACAGTACCCCGGTTCGGTTCGGACTTTACTTCCAACCCGTCCATAAATGACTGCATAAATACAAAACCCAGTCCCATCCGCTCCGTGTCTGAAGAATAGGTAGGTTCCATGGCTTTTTTAATGTCCTCAATCCCTTTCCCTTTATCGCGTACCATTATTTCCAAATATTCCTGGTAACGATTAATATCCACATTTACATACTTGTCAGTACGGTTTTCATAACCATGAATAATGGCATTGGATACAGCTTCGGACACGGCCACTTTAATCTCTTCCAGGTCATTTAATGTTAAATCCGCCTGCGCAGCCAGGCTGGCCACGGTTACCCTGGCCAATGCCACGTTATCCGGCACACTCAAGAACTCCATTCTCAAGCTGTTAATCAATTTTCCCATGTTTTCGTTACTCACCGTTCTTCCCCCTTAAGATAATTGGGATAGTGCATCAGACTCGGTCGAGTAGACACCAATGATTTTCATAATCCCCGACAATTCCAAAATTCGCCGCACTTGGGGTTTGGCCCCGCTGATGACCATCACTCTACCGCCTTTACTCAACCGTTTGTACCTTCCCAGGATTACTCCCAAACCGGAACTGTCAATAAAGTTCACCCTGGACAAATCCAGCAGCAAATTGCTGCCAGGGTGCCGGTCCAAGTAAGTATCCAAGGCTTCCCGAAACCGGTCCGCCACCTTTAAGTCCAGTTCACCGCTGACGGACACTTTCAATGTATTGCCATAATGTTTGACCTTCAAATTCAAACTCAGGACCCCCCTTGGTTAGCTGCTCTGCCTGGGTGTATTCTATAACCTGCTTGGTAAATCCTGCTAAATTACTTGGCTAAGAATGTCGAATAAAAAAAGCAGCCGAAGCTGCTAATTCCCCAGCAAGTGCCGGAAGGATTCTTTCAAGAGGTGGAAAAAGCCTGCCCGTTCAACATACCTTTCTGCAATTAAATCGACGCGGTTGACCTCTTTGCCATGATTATAGACCACAATCTCTCCCAGCTTTTGGCCTTTCTTCACCGGTGCCTCAACATATTGGGGCAGGTTGACTTTCGTTTCCACCTTCAAGTCCGCACCCTTGTCTGTCAAAAAGCCCACGTCTTCAGCAGCCACGGCGTTTACTTTCTCAAGCAACCCCTTATTTACTTCCACCGTGCCCACTTTATCCCCTTTTCGGTAAGCCGAGTGAAATTTAAAGTTATTAAAACCATAGTTCAATAAGTTCATGGCATTGGCAAAATGGCCGTTTCTTTTTTCCACCCCCATCACCGCTGCCACCAATCTCAACCCGTCCCGCTTGGCTGTGGCGGTTAAGTTGCGTTTGGCAATGGAAGTTGTGCCGGTCTTCAGGCCGTCAGCCCCCTGATACCACCATAACAACTTATTTAAATTCCACAGTTCCAGTTCCGGTTCTTCCCTGAATTTATAGTACTTCATGGAAGCAAGTTCCATCAATTTCGGCATGGTGGTTGCATGGCGCCCGATTACGGCCATGTCATAGGCAGTGGTATAATGATTGTCGTCATGCAGGCCGTGCGAATTGACAAAGTGAGTATTTTTTGCCCCCAGTTCTCTGGCCCTTTTGTTCATCATCTCCACAAAATTTTCTTCCGTGCCGCCGATATATTCAGCCACTGCCACACTGGCATCGTTGGCGGAACCAACGGCAATGGCAATCAGCATCTGTTCCAATGTAAAGGACTCCCCGGGTTCCAACCATACCTGGGAACCACCGTAGCTGCAGGCATTCTCACTGGCTGTTACCTTGTCCGTCAGCTTGACCTTACCCTGCTCCACCGCCTCCAAAGCCAGTATTAAGGTCATCATCTTGGTCATACTGGCCGGGTACCACTTTTTCTGAGCATCCTGCTCATACAGCACCTTCCCGGTGGTTGCATCCATTAACACGGCACTTTCCACATCAAGATTCAAATCAACGGCAAAGGCGCCGTTTACAACCAACATGGAAAACAATAAGGTAAAAATAAGGATTAAAGCAGTTTTCCGTCTCACCAACAATCCCTCCCGGAATCTTGTAAAGGTTATAAGCCCGGCAAACAGGCTTTATACCTCTACTTTATTATCCCGGCAGGGAAAATATGACAAGTACGTGCTCGATATTCGAGGTTCGATGTTCGAAGTCCGATCTTGGTATTCTCTGGATCACCTGGTGACGTCCGATAAACTCCGTCCCGGTTCCCCGGAAACAGTGACAGTCCCAAATATTAACGGGCGGTCTACAGGGGCCCCGAAAGAATAAGCACCTGCTAAAATACTTGCCGCCTGGTTACCTTTTTCCCTGCTGGCGGTATGAATCTCGGCCAAAATCTGGCCCCGGCCGACCTTATCTCCCCGTTTGGCTTTGAGAACAATACCCGCCGCCAGGTCGATGTCGTCTTCCTTTTTACTGCGGCCGGCGCCTGCGGCCATGGCGGCAAGGCCCACCTTCTCAGCATCCAGGTGACTGACGGTGCCTGACCGGTTGGCCCGCACCGGCACTGTTTTTTCCGCCCGGGGCAATAACTCCTGATTAGTTATCGCTTCAGGATTACCACCTTGAGCGCTGACCATTTCCTTTAGTTTTTCCAGGCCCTTACCGCTGGCCAGGAACTGTGCCAGCATCTCCCTGCCCCGGGAAACATCCGCGGCTTTCTCCGCCAGTACCAGCATCCAGGCACCGAGTTCCAGGCATAATGAACGCAGGTCTTCCGGCCCTTTACCCTTTAAAGTTTCAATGGCCTCGATAACTTCCAGAGAATTTCCCACCATATTGCCAAGCGGCTGGTCCATATCGGAAATTATCGCCAGTGTCTCCCGGTCCATGCTGTTGCCGATATCCACCATGGCCCGGGCCAGGGCAAAAGCCTCTTCAGTGGTTTTCATAAATGCGCCGCTGCCCGCCTTCACATCCAAAATGATTTTATCCGCCCCCGCAGCCAGCTTTTTACTCATGATGCTGGAGGCAATCAGGGGCAGGCTGTTTACCGTGGCGGTTACATCCCGCAGGGCATACAACTTCTTGTCCGCCGGGACCAGATTGCCCGTCTGACCCACCACCGCCAGGCCGATTTCCCTCACCTGGCGCAAAAATTTTTCCGGCGTAAGTTCCACCTGAAAACCGGGTATGGCACTGAGCTTGTCAATGGTACCGCCGGTATGGCCCAGGCCCCGCCCGGACATTTTGGCCACAGGGATACCTGCAGCGGCAACCAGCGGCGCCACCACCAGGGTGGTCTTATCCCCCACACCACCGGTGCTGTGCTTGTCAACTTTGATGCCTGGTATTGCAGACAGGTCAATTCTGTCCCCGGACTCCAGCATCACCCGGGTCAGGTCCGCAGTCTCCCGGGCAGTCATGCCCTGGAAATATACCGCCATGCTAAACGCCGACATCTGGTAATCAGGAATACTGCCGGACACGTACCCGTCAATGAGGAACTTTATTTCTTCAAGACTCAACTCCCGGCCGTCTCGCTTTTTGACAATCACATCATAAACACGCATTTATTTCACCTTTTCCCTGTAAGATAGTCCCAATTGGGTATTTCAACCTATAAGTTCTGAAGAAAAACCCGTTGATGTGAGTTACAGCCGTTGAACAATTTCTCTAACCAGCTTGAGAAACTTCCACTTGGTTTTTTCCGCCACATCCATGACTTCATCATGGCTTAACAGCTGGTGTCCCATACCCGCAGCCATGTTGGTGATACAGGAAATACCCAGCACCCTTATCCCGGCATGACGGGCGACAATCACTTCCGGCACCGTGGACATACCCACCGCGTCGGCACCGATTAACTGCAGGAATCTGATTTCCGCCGGTGTTTCGTAACTGGGCCCAAACAGGCCGGCATAGACGCCTTCCTGCAAGGTTATTCCCTGCTCCCGGGCCACTTCCCCGGCCAGTTGGCGCAGTTCCCCCGCGTATGCTCCGGTCATATCCGGGAAGCGCGGTCCCTGGCTGTCCACATTGGCGCCGCGCAGCGGGTTGGCGCCAATGAGATTGATATGGTCCTTGATGAGCATCAGGTCACCGGCGGAAAAACCGGCGTTGATGCCGCCGGCGGCATTGGTGACCAGCAAAGTTTCCACGCCCAGTTCCCGCATAACCCGGACAGGGTAGGTAATATCCTGCAAGGAATACCCCTCGTAATAATGAAAGCGGCCCTGCATGGCCACCACCTGCTGCCGTCCCAGGCTGCCAAATACCAGCTGTCCCGCGTGCCCCTCCACCGTGGAAACCAGGAAATGCGGGATTTCCCGGTAGGGTATCTTTACCGCACCCGCAATCTCCTCCGCCAGCGCCCCCAAACCGCTGCCCAATATCAGGCCGATGTGGGGGCGGGCATGCCTGTATTCCCTTAAGGTATTAACGGTTTCTGCAAGTTTTTGCTCTATATTTTTCATTTCAATACCTCCCGGGCAAAAGATTTCCCGTGTTTGGGGCGGTCACACCCGAGCATCTCCGCTATGGTCGCCCCCAGGTCGCTGAAACTTTCTCTCACACCAATATCCACTCCCGGCCTGATGCGCTCACCGGTAACCAGTACCGGGACATGCTCCCGGGTATGGTCGGTACCGGGAAATCCCGGGTCAGTACCGTGGTCCGCAGTAATGACCAGCACATCTTCACCCGCCAGTAAAGCCATGATTTCCGGCAGCCTCTCATCAAACTCCGCCAGCGCCCGGGCATAACCCTCGACGTTGTTGCGGTGCCCGTAGAGCATGTCAAAGTCCACCAGGTTGGCAAAAACCAGCCCGGGCCTGTCCGCGGCCAGAAATTCTTTTATCCTCTCCATTCCTTCGCGGTTGCTGGAACTTGCCAGGGAAGCGGTGATTCCCCTCCCGGCAAAGATATCCTTTATTTTACCCACCGCCATTACGTCCTTGCCGGCCTCCGTAACCAGCTCCAGGACGGTTTTCTCCGGCGGTTCCAGGGAAAAGTCATGCCTGCGGGCAGTGCGCTGGAAACTCCCCGGTTCACCCGCAAAAGGACGGGCAATTACCCGGCCAACCCCGTGTTCGCCGGTAAGAAGCTCCCGGGCAACACGACACATGCGGTATAATTCCTCCACCGGAATGACCTCTTCATGGGCGGCAATTTGAAAGACACTGTCCGCCGACGTGTAAACAATGGGGCAGCCGGTCTCCATGTGTTCTTTCCCCAACTCCTCAATTATTTCCGTCCCGGAAGCCATTTTATTGCCCAGCACCTTGCGGCCAATCTTTTCTTCAAAGGGGCCAATGATTTCCTGGGGAAAACCATCGGGATATGTAGGAAAAGGCTGTGTCAGCACCACTCCCGCCATTTCCCAGTGGCCGGTGGTGGTATCCTTGCCTGCAGACTTTTCCTGCATTTTTCCGAACGCAGCCCGGGGCCTGTCCGATGCATCAACTCCGGGCACAGGTAAAATATTCCCCAAGCCCAAATTCTGCAAATTCGGCACATTCAGCCCGCCAACGCCCCGGGCAACATGCAGCAAAGTATTTGCCCCGGCATCGCCGTACTCTCCGGCATCGGGCAGGGCGCCGATGCCCACACTGTCCAAGACAATTAGCAGCACACGTCTCATCAAAACCAAACCTCCCTTTCTACTTACGCCCGCGGGTGGGTTTTATCATAAACTTCTTTAATCCTGCCCCTGGTCAGGTGCGTGTAAATCTGTGTGGTAGTGATATCCGCATGGCCCAGCATTTCCTGCACCGCCCGCAGGTCAGCGCCGTTTTCCAAAAGATGCGTGGCAAAGGAATGGCGCAGGGTATGCGGTGTGATGTCCTTTTCGATACCGGCAGTACCGGCATATTTTTTTAATATTTTCCAGAAGCCCTGCCGGGTAAGCCGGCGCCCGTGTTGGTTTACAAACAACGCCTGCTCACCGGAATGCTTGATTAGTTTGTTTCTCCCCCTTTCCAAATATGCATTGAGAAACCGCACCGCCACCGAGCCCATGGGTACAATCCGTTCCTTGGCGCCCTTGCCGAAACAACGGACATAACCCAGTTCCAGGTTGATGTGCGGCAAGTCCAGGGCCATTAACTCCGAAACCCTCAGCCCCGTGGCATATAAAAGCTCCAGCATGGCCCTGTCCCGGAGCCCTGCTGTTTTGGATGTGTCCGGCTGCTCCAAAAGCCTGTCCACCTCTTCCGGACTTAAAACATGAGGCAGCTTTTTTGCCAGTTTCGGTGCGTCCAAATTAATCGTCGGGTCCTTTTCCACAATACCCTCCCGGGTCAAAAAATGATAAAAAGACTTGAGCGCCGCCAGGTGCCTGGAAATGGTGGCAGGGGCGCGTCCCTTTTTCTGTAGGTTCAAAAGATAAGCCATGATATGGTTTCGCTGCACCTGTTCCACAGCTTTTACTCCTTTATCACCCATCCACTTGAGAAACTGGTGCAAATCCCGGCGATAGGAAGAAAGTGTGTTTTCCGCCAAACCCCGCTCCACAGCCAGGTAATGTAAAAACTCCTCCACCCAATAATTAATCATAAAAGCATTCCCCTCAAGATTGGCCTATTGCTAAATTTTTCTACAAAAAAAGAGGAAGTCCTGCGTTTACCGCAATTATCTTCCTCCCCGGTAGTATTCTTTTAGCTTGGAGACAAAGTTATCAAGCCAGTCCTGCCTGCTTTTGGTTTCCCCCGGTGTCTTTGCCTCTGTTTCCCGCTCCTTATTTTCTCCGGCCTTGCCTGCCGCACCAAGCTCCTCACCGGCACCCGCCGGCAGTACTTCCCTGGCAGGGTTTTCCACTCTCACGGGCTGCCCGGGCGCATGGTCCAAGTCCTCGGATTTAACTACATCGGTAATGATATTATTAAAACTGAGGCCGATGAGCAACAGCAACCCCAAAAGCAGGATAATCCGCAGGGCAGCCAGTTTGGTCCGGGCATTGGTAACAATAATTAACACAGCCATCTCTCCCCTGTCTTGCATTCATATATGAAAAGACTATGTATACATGCCCAGGTTTAGAACCAAAAAAGCCAGGTTTGTCCCTGGCCATACACGAAAAATATTGTTATATCATGTTATAATATCCGGAAGAAGATTTCCGGCAATAAATCAAATTAATAACTCCTTTATTTACTGACTTCTGTACACCGCAAGTCTGATGCCAGTAAATTTAGTGAAGGGGTCTGTGGACGGATACTATTTCTCGGAGTCTACCGCATTTATCGCAGGTCATTGCCATAAACTACTCTCTCTGACGGCTTTAATGATGGGTAAACTTTTAAATAATTTAATCTCAGTTTTGTTAAAGCTTCTTGCTAACACAACTTTTCACAAAAGCATCAAAAAGTTTTTTCTGTAAAGGGGCATGCTTTACCATTGTCTCAGGATGCCATTGCACCCCTATCACCCAATCCAGTTCAAGGTGTTCCAACGCTTCTATAAGACCGTCTTCCGACCTCGCTGCCACCTTGAGACCAAGTCCCAGAGTATTAATTGCCTGATGGTGAAAAGAATTTACCACCAGAATATCACTCCCAAAAATATTTATGAGTGTATCACTAAACAAACTAACCTTGTGGCTACCCATATGTTCGGGTATATCTTGCCAATGGGTGACCGGGCTTTTAATTTCTTCGGGTATATCCTGTAGCAAAGTCCCTCCAAATGCAACATTTAATACCTGTATCCCACGGCAAATAGCTAACACTGGCAAATTGTTTGAGGCAAACAACTTAATTAGCTCAATCTCAAATTCATCCCTTAATCGGTCTATGCCTTGGGTTTTAGGATGACGTTTTTCATTGTATAGCTGGGGGTCAACATCATCCCCCCCGGAAACAAGCAGCCCATCCAACTTCGTTGCATAATCCCTTGCTTTACCTTCGGGTGGTAAAATGACAGGAATTGCACCCACTTCTTGAATTGCGTTGAAGTACCTGGAAGGGAGAATATAAAATTTTTCCCGCCATCCATACAGGTCAAGTTCTTGCCTGAAACAGGTAATACCTATCAAAGGCTTCAACCCCATTCACCTCTTCCCAAAACTTCTTAAAAGCCTGACAGCAACCTTCAACGAGTTGAAAGAGGTTGTTATTACGGATAAAGGCCTCTTAGCTTCATAGCCCTGACAACCTTTACAAGGGCGATCAAGTAAGCCGCCGTCCGCAAATCCACATTCTCTTTTATCGCCGTCGTATATACCTCCGAAAAACTACTTATAATTCGTTTCTTCAATTGTTCATTTACTTCTTCCCTGGACCAGAAGAAATGCTGCAGGCCTTGGACCCATTCAAAGTATGATACCACTACTCCACCGGCATTGGTCAAAATATCCGGAAGAACTTGCACTCCATTTTCATATAAGATTATGTCTGCTTCAGGAGTGATTGGGCCGTTGGCACCCTCAGCAACAATTTTTGCTTTAATTTTGTCTGCATTACTAAATTTAACTTGTCCCTCCATCGCTGCCAGTAACAAAATATCACAAGGTAAGATGAGTAATTCGTCATTGGAAATAAAATCCCCTTGCGGGTAACCCGTTAGCTGACCTGTCTCGATTTTGTATTCAATTGCCTTTTCAATATCAAGGCCTTGCTGGTTATACACTCCTCCCTGGGAATCCGATACCGCAATAACCTTACATCCCAGGTCCACCAGGCCTTGAGCCGCAACACTGCCCACATTTCCAAACCCCTGGACAACCACAGTTGTCCCATGCAAATTTAAATCCCGCTGCCTGGCTGCCTCCTGAATAGCATACACACAACCCTGACCGGTAGCTTCATTTCTGCCTTGAGAGCCACCAATCTCCAAAGGCTTACCTGTCACCACCGCAGGAATGGAAAAACCCTGCTGCATGCTGTAGGTATCCATAATCCATGCCATGATCTGAGAGTCAGTGTAAACGTCGGGAGCGGGAATATCCTTTTCAGGGCCAATTATCAGACTGATCTCACTGGCAAACCTTCTGGTCAACCTCTCCAACTCACCTTTCGAAAGTTTTTTAGGGTCACAGACCACCCCTCCCTTTGCTCCGCCGTAAGGAATATCCACTACCGAACATTTCCATGTCATCCACATGGCCAAAGCAATGACTTCCTCCATGGTGACATTGGGATGAAAACGGATGCCTCCTTTGGCAGGCCCTCGGGCAAGATTGTGCTGCACCCGGTATCCTGTATAGACCTCTAACCTTCCGTCATCCATTTGAACCGGGACTGAAACCATGAGTACCCGCTTTGGCTCCTTTAGCAACTTCACAAGCCCTTCGTCCAATCCCATTTTGTTCGCCGCGTTTTCCAACTGCCTTACTGCTGATTGTAATGGACTGTATTTTTCAGTGGAAACCGTATTTGTTACACTCAACATCAAGCCTACCCCCTCATCTCTCTATGAGCATTCGCTCCAGCCATTTCGCGCAGCTTAACTATTTTAAGCGCTATATATAATGGAAACCAGTTGGATTTATCTGTGATATCCAAATCGATTAATGTACTGATTTTTTCCAGTCTGTTCCGGAGTGTGTTTCTGTGAATATAAAGTTCTTTGGACGCTTCATTGATCTGACCCATATTTTCCAGATAGCCTTCGAGGGTTTCCATGAGATTGGTATCGTGTTCGTTGTCATAATCCAGTAGAATATTTAGCAGTTCCTGCTGCGAATCACGGACCATTCCGTCATTTAACCACACCCTGTACAAGTACCTGTAAATACCCAGGTCGGAAAAGGTAAATACCTTCAGTTTATCCCAAAATAAAGTTTGCCCTATTCGTAGTGCCTCTTTTGCCTCTTCAAAGCCTTTGGCATAATCCTTAATGCCATAACACACATTGCCCAGAGCCATTACCAATTTTATGGAATACCTATTTTCAAACTCATCCTTTATTTTTTGTAAAGACCTCAAGACCTCGTTAACGCTCCCCTCTACCGGAATAATTCCCTGAATTGTATCATCCCTGTAGATGCAAAGCGTACCAGGGGCAATTGCTTCCAACCGGTTTTCCAGCATGGTCAAGCTGTCCTCACAGAGTATCTTTCTTTTTTTACCGTTTGGACTGTCCTGCTCATCAGAATCTTCCACAGGAAATACTTCCGCTGCCATTACCACGTTCCTTCTGGCCAAGTCACAGCCCAGCGCCCGGCCTTTGTCCAAAATCACGTGTTCGTTACGATAGTTGCTGCCGATCAAGGCTTCAAAAAAGTTGCTTTTTAGATTACGAGTAGTCAGGTAGGCAACCATTTTCGCCCTGGTCAACGCAATGCTCCCCTGGTTGGCAATGGTAGAGAGCACGCTCAATTCCTCATCGAGATACGCCAGATTTTTGACACGGAAACAGAGGATCAAACCTGTGACCCTGTCCGTGCCGCTTATGGAGGCGGAAGCCCAGGTCCCAAACTCCTTGATTACCGGTCGCAGGAAATCCCGGGGCAACTTTTCCAGGGTCCCGGTAGTCGCATGTTCTTTCTGTTTAGTCAGCCACATTAATAGTTCTGAAGTAAGTTTTATCTTCCAATGCTTGATTCTCACTTGCGGTAGGGAACTGAAAAATGCCTGCAGTGTCAGGTCGGTCCTGTCCTGGTTTACGAGAAATATTATGGAAAGGTCTGATTCAGTCGCTTCCACGGCAATAGAACTCATTTTATGGAGAATGACATCAATTCTGTCATCATTAGACAGCGTTTTGCTTAGGCCCGCCAGAGAATTAAGTACTGCCAGCTGCCGTTCCATTTCACTGTATAGACGTGCTTTCTCAATCAACCCGGCAACCAGAGTAGCCACTTTGTTGACAAAGTCCAGACTGCTTGGCGGAAACTGGAAAGGTGCAATGGTGTACATAGTAAATACGCCGACAAGTTCCTTACTGCTGGTAACAATTGGTACGGTCATGAAACTCTGATATTGCTCCTCCTGAAGTCCGGGAATATATTTAAACCTTGGGTCCTTCATGGCATCCGCTTCAATTAATACAGGTTCCAAATACTTGGCAGTCCAACCCGTGATTCCTTCGCCCATATTTAATTCAATGGAGCGGATATGCTGTTCCTGCCCCGGCGTGGTGGCCCTCACCACCAACCGTTCTTGCTTCCTGTTCCAGAGATATAAAAATCCCGCCTTACACCTTGACGCTTCCGCAGCCACCTGGACTGCCAGCGCCAACACTTGGTCTAGGTCCAGGGAAGCACCAATAGCAGCAATTACTTTTGCCAGCCACTCGTATTCTTGGTTCCTCATATATTCACTCCCCCCCCACAGACTATGGAAAGCATTACTTGATTCAGGTTTCATTGAGCTTCTGTATAACCCTTTGAGTAATAAGGTCCACCAGTTTAGTGGATTTCTGTTCCGGCATCAAACGGGACAAAACTCTTCTCACTATTTGCCTAATTTCCCTGTCCGGCGGGCGGTGCTTCTGTACTCTCCCGCTGCTTCGTCTTTTCTTGTAAGTGTTGTCAGAGGAAGTCCTGTAAGGACTTTTCAGCGAAGATTTATTGGTCTGACTGGTATTTTTTTTAATTATTGTTACACCCAGTTCCTTGGCCCTGTCTCTGGCCAGTGGAGTTAGTATTCGGCCACCAACAACTTCTAATTGAAGCGTACCACTTTCCGCAAGTTTCTCAATGTCCTTAGCAGAAATAACATTTTTCATAATCATCACCTAACAGTTTTCTAAATCAGACTCTCAACGAGCTCTTTGTCAGGTCGGGAAATTACCGTTGCCGAAAGGAGCATTCCTTTGTCCCTCACTACCCGGGACGCCTCTTGCACAGCCACCGCTACAGCGGACTCGTCACCTGTAAAAGTAACAAAGGATTTACCGGCAAGCATGATTGCCAGTCTGACCTCGATCAGGTCAATGTCTGCCTTTTTAGCCGCTGTGTCTGCGGCTTCCAGGGTAGTGCACATGGAGTAGGATTCAACCACTCCCAGAGAGTCAACCTGTGTAACGTTTACAGTTTGGGTGATAGCACCAAACAAAGTTGGATGTGGGTTGGGAATGATCAAACTGTCAACCACCTGGTCATTACCTATCCTCACCGCAGCATCAACAGAGTGGCTGACATCGTCCACTGACCCTTGCACGATAATCAAGTATTTTCCAGGACAGATGACACGGTTAAGTACCAAACGAATATCAGACTTTTTTAACATGGCATCGCAAACCTCAATGCCCTTTCCGACGCTGCTCAGTTCAACTGCTCCCAATGCCGTTTGCACAGTTCCGTACATTCTATAACGCCCCTTTGTTCTCAATCACTATAAACTCTTCTGTCAGCTCCACAATCGTGCCACTGACACTTGCATGGACTCTGGCCCCCAGGCCACCATCTATTTCTCCCAACAACTGCCCTTTTTCCACCTGTTGACCTTGAGTAACTGTGGGTTGGCATCGCTTCCCAAACGGGGGCTGAAGGGATAACTTCACCCGGGGATAGCACGCCGAGGTGGTATCTTCCAATGGAGCAGCTTTATCATATGCTGTTAAGCCTAACCGCGCAATCAGTCTCTTGGTGGGCACCCTTCTGGCTTCCATCTCCTTGACGGGTTGCTGAACTTCCTCCCCCTTGGGATAACGAACACCACCAGCAATCAGACCCTTTTTCACCTGTCGCATAATCCTCCGGGGATAAATATTGGTTGGACAGGAGTAGTTTTCGCACAGCCCACACTCCACACAAAGTAATGCGCCAAGAAACTGCTCGGGAACAACAGCTTCTCCCCCGTAGGCAAAGTATCTCATCACTTTATGCGGTCTAACCTTGTGGCCAAGCTGTGTTCTTGGACACATATCGGTACAAATACGGCAGATTTCACAGCTACCCGCCGCCCGTTTGCTCACCTGCCTGTCACTGGCAACCATCTTCTGCGTAAAATTAAGCGTTGCCGGTAAGGCCAAGATGCTCTTAGTGGTCTTGGTCACTGGAGCATCCAAACTGTCAATCACTTTACCCATCATCGGTCCACCTTCAATGTAAACCAACTGACCGGCTTCCACTCCTCCAGCCAGTTCCAACACTTCCCTGAACGATATCCCCAGCGGCACTTTCACAGTTTTCGGATGTTTGACGGCACCGGCAACTGTAAGATACTTTTCAGTCACCGGATACCCTCTCAAGGCATTGCCAATATTGTAGAGCGTTTCCACATTTATCACCACAGAACCGACATCCAAGGGAATGCCGGCAGGAGGAACATTTTTTCCCGTCACTTCCTTTACCAATAACTGCTCATCACCCGCCGGGTAGAAATCTCCCAGGGCAAACACTTCAACCTGTGAGCGTCGCAGCCGGCTTTCCCATCTTTCAATAATGGACTGGTGCTTATTCTTAATTGCAATAAAAGTTTTTTTAGGATTTAAGGCACGTTTAACAGTCATTAGAGTCTTGACTAAAAACTCCATTTCCGTTAGTAGCAAGTTGTAATCAACTCGTAACAGTGGTTCGCATTCTGCCCCGTTGACAATCAGCGTTTCTGGATTGCAGTTCAGTTTTACATGTGTGGGAAATCCCGCACCACCCGCTCCGACTACTCCTGCATCCTGAATCTGCTCCACTACTGTCCCGCTCATTTCCCATCAATTCCTTCAATGGCCTGCAAGGATGCCTCCTTGGCAGCCAATACCTCTGACTCGGCACCGGAAATAAACAGCCTGCCGTAACGACCAACATTTCTGATATGAATAATCTTCAGACCTGCTGCTTTTTCAGCTTC
>CAZGXM010000043.1:8767-21792 GCA_964529795.1 uncultured Thermoanaerobacteraceae bacterium | reverse complement strand
GAAATGGCTTAACCATGGGGTTTGCATTCGCAAAAAAACCATTGTTTTTGGCTTTTTGGGGTTTAATCAGTCATAACATTCCCAAGGGATGACAACTTTGGCTCGGGCTTGTCCGGGTTAGGTAATGGCAACAAAAAAAGCCCCTTACTGTTTACGGTCAGTGAAGGGCTTCCTAGCGCGTTATAATCTTAGACTGCTACTGGCTATGTGTATCAATTTCCTCTAAGTGGGGTAAGTTAGAGACGACCTTCATTTTACAAGAACTCCTTGACTGTTGATAAATCTTCCTCTAACTCATGGACATCGTAGTTAAGTGGTATATTATGGGTTGCCAAAAAATCCAAGAAATCTTGCTTGGTTACATTTGCTAGTTGGGCCGCCTTGCCCAAAGATAAGCTGCCGTCAGCATAAAAGGTTGCCGCAGCCTTTTCAATTTGCCGCAATAGATCGCGGTGCCACTCCGGTCCGCCCGGGATGCTCTGGTCCACATCCGCCGCAATGTGACGGAAAACGCGTTCCAGCCCACCATAGAAGTCGTGCAGGTTCAGCGCGGCGGAATCAAGATAAAAGTCGTGCTCCGTGGAATTCCGGGCCAAACCCATGGCCTGTTCGGCCCGCGTTACGACTCTCTCTAAATCGGCAAGTTCCTGGCGAATACGACTAGCAACTACCAGATAGCGCTCAATCATATCTCTTGCCCCTCACGCTCGATTACTGCCCGCAGGGTGGCGCGACAGGTGTCCATATCCACCAGGTTGATCTCGATATCCTCGCCCAAGTCCATCACCGCGCCCATGGCCCGGAAAGTGTCTTCGGGGCGAATTCCCCAGGCAGCGATATCCACATCGGACCATTTATTAAAACATTCCGGACGGAGGAGGGAACCAAAGACGACCACCCGCTGGGCGCCAAAATCCTCCTTGAGCAATTTGGCCGCCCGCTGCGCCGTTTCCCAAGCCTTTTCCCGTCGTACTGCCAGTTCTTTTTCCTCTTGCTCCAGCCGCCGCTGGGCGGTAGCCCTATATACCGCCATCTCTTCTTCACTTATCCCAGGTAAAGAAGTCCTGGCCGCGTTTCGATGCAGTTCATTCTTTGAGACGTCCACTTCTACTACCCCCCTTTGGGCAAGGCTTTTAACATAAGTATACCCGTAAAAACTTCCCCACCATCATGCCTTTTTGTTAAATTATACCATAGAAACTCCTCACCCAGCTAATTAATTTTCGGGCTTTTTATCGCTCTTATTAGAATTTTCAGCAATGTTACGTACAGCATTCCTAATGCCCGCTAAAAATTCTGAGGCCTGATTGAGCAGTTCTTCTGTTTCTTTCCTGCTCGTGACATAAAATTCATCGTAGTCACTATCCTCCCTCAAATCCTTGGCATTCATTAGTATCTTTCCATAGTGTTTTGGAACCACTTTGTTCTTTACAAAATGCTGATTGAATAAAGAAATAACTCCTGAATGCTTTCTTGAATCGAGTTGCCTAGTCGCAAGTAAAGCCCTGGCACTATGGAGCAAACAATAGTATGCCCTCGACTGCGCATCCGCTAAAAACCCTTGCTCAAAAAGAAGTCTGGCACTGTTCAATTTCTTCTCCGCCATCTCAAGTCGATATTTTGCCAGGTCAAAACGTTCTAACGTGCCCATAATTCTTGGCCCTCGGTTAGAATATTTTTCATAAATGGTAACCCTAAGCGTTTTGACCTCTCAAATTCTTCTTTATCATATATCTTCAAAGAAAAGTCAAGCCCGTATTCTAGATTTACATCAAGTATATAATCATAAATCTTCATACGGTCAATAGACATCTTATCCTTTACTATTATCAAAATATCAAAATCTGAACCAGCACCTGCATCCCCCCTGGCTCTGGAACCAAACAATTGAACTTTTAATATCTCATCCGGATAAAGTGTATTAAGGTGTTTCACTAGACCCCGCAACAAGGCCTCTTCAACAGGCCCATAGTGCATAACTCACAACTCCTTTCACTAAGACCAGACTCAAGATTAACCTTATTTTCTTTATTATAACATACCCAATATTATATTTCCATTACATGCCAGTTATTGTTTCATCTGCTGCTTCAGTTTTTAATCTGATCATCCTTGTGCCTCCCTTAACAGCTTAAGGAGTGTGGTCTCGGGTTTCCGTTTCTCTCTTACCGAACTGGCCTCTGTTAATCGGCTTCAGGCCTTGATCTTTGAGCACACTTCTAATATAAGGCGGTGAAAAGCCATACTTCTCGTATATTTCCTGGATGCTGACCTCCTCAATAAAGTGTAAACGGTATATTAGATCAAAGTCCTTAGCTCGCTTCATTTTGGCTCTTTTAGACAGGCTTATTCTTTCTATACCATGTTTTTTAAATACCTCTTTAATTGTCCACCACTCCATGCCCATCTTTTCGGCGATTTGCATCAACGTTGAGTTTTCTTCTGCACTACTTAAATTATACGCTGTTTGCCGGATAGTTTGCTTAAAAAAATAAACAGGGGCATCAACAACCCCCGTTACAAGTGCTACCGGGCACGCCGGGATAACCACATGACGCACCTAGGCATGTGGGTCTCGATTTATTTTACACGGCCCGGACCAGACAAAACCCGGGCCAATTTATTCAATCAAGCTGTGACCGGGTTTTATAAGAGGCCCGCCTTCTCCATCATCCGCTTAATCATCACTGCCGCCTGGGCGCGCGTAGCGTTGGCTGCCGGTTCAATAGTGGTAGCGGTAACTCCTTTTAAGAGCCCAGATTTAACAGCTATGGCCAGGTCAGTAGTGGCCCAGTTCTGGATTTTTGCCTTGTCGCTGAAACTCGCCAGCAATTGCTTTTGTTCTTCTTGTGAAATAGTAACTTCAAAACCCGTCTGCTCCAGAGCGCGCACGATCATTACTGCCATCTGCTCACGGGTGATCAGGTCGTCCGGAGCAAACCGGCCGTCGCCGAAGCCCTTTACCAAGCCTGCCCTGGCTGCAGCCTCCACGCTGCCGGAATACCAGGCATCCGCAGCCAGATCGGAAAACCGGTCCCGGGCAGTCCTCTCCTCACTGAGGCCTAAGGCGCGCACTAGAAGGGCGGCAAATTCAGCCCTAATAACTTTATCTTCAGGCAGGAAGAGCTCCGGCGTTTTGCCTTTAACCACATACTTGCTGGCCATTAGCTCCACGTCTGCCTTCGCCCAGTGACCGCGCATGTCGGCAAAAGTTTTGTCGTATTCCATAACCGTATAGTTACTAAAGCTATTAGTGATGAAAATAACCTTCTTGTTGGCAACGTCAACCTTACTCCGGACGTAGTTCCACTGCTGCCCGGCTTCATCAAAGCGGTAGACGTTGAGCTTTCTGAGATCCCCGACGTTTTCTAATTCTTCAGGGGTCAAGAAGAACTCGCCCCGGACACGCTTATTACCGAAAGAACTGATGCCGACATTCTTTTCTCCCGCTTTTGCCTCAAGGTTGAACTGAAGCACTCTGCCCACCGGCTTGAGGGCGGCATCGGCAGCAGCAGACTTGGCTGTTAAGTACCGGGCAACTTCTACAGGCACTTCCTTCACCTGGATGTTAACCTGCACCTGGTTGGTACTGACGCCCAGTTGCTGCGCCAGGCGGTTGATATCAATTACATCGCCTGGGATATTGAGATTTGCTTTGCCGGTCTTGAACACCAGGTTGGCCTGCTTCTCGGCCAGCTTGCCAAACGCGCCTGCCGGCACCGTAACTACTTGGTCGTCGGCAGTCTTCGTAATCTCCAGCACTATTTCTTTGATCGCCTCGCCGGCAGCCAGGGCCTTTTCTACCGCGTTTTCCTCCAGAGTAACATTAACAGTCGTAGTCCCGTCAGCATTGGTCTCCTTTTCCACGGTTGCGCACTCGCTTACGTCAGCACTGTCTCCTTCTACTTTTGGCTCCGGCGCAGGTGGACCAGTAACGGTCTTACCGCCGCCGCTGCCACTGCTACTGGACGGCCTGGAGCGAGTTGTAAAACTGAAGGAGTAGCCGCTCTCATCTCCAAAGGAAAGGCCTGCCAAATCTTCCAGCGCATCACGAGGAATTATCACCGTATAGGTGGTGCTGTAAGCCAGGTTATTCGCCGGCTCGATGGTTAGTGTGCTACCGTTGATACCCGTCGTGACCTCCACCGGATTTCCGGCCGCGTCCTGTATTGCGATATCCTCAAATGCCCCGCCCGGCTGTATCTCTTCGCTAAAAGTTACTGCGATGGTCTTGTCCAAAGCCACGCCAATGGCTTCGTGGGACGGGTCGGTAGTTGTTACCACCGGGTTGGTGGTGTCCGAGGCGGCCTCAGTGGTAAAGTTCCACGTCGCAGCATCGACAATGCCCTGGTACTCGTTCCCCGCGGCGTCCTTGAAGGCTCCCTGGTCCATCAGTACATAGTACCCGGCGGAATAGTCGAAGTTACTGGGCAGGTCTATGGTGATCATGTTCGTACCGCTGCCCGTAACCTCCGCGCCTTCTGCGGCAACTTGCGCAAATACGGACCCATCGCTGTTGAAAACGGTGATGTTTTTGCCGGCCTGGGCCGTGATGTTTTCGGAGAAGGTCAGTTGCAAGCTGGCATCTACCGCTACGCCGGATGCATCATCCGCTGGTGAGAAGGAAATAACCTGCGGTGGCGTGGCATCCCGCGCGACCCTGAAGGTAGTAAAGTGTTTTACCGGCATAGCCAGGGTGTCGGTGTCAGGGTTATAGGACATCTGATCCAGATTAATATACTCGGCTATATTGGTCACCGCCTGGCCCAGGTTATCCTCTACGGCGACTTCCAGGTAGTTGCGGAAGTTCTCCGCAGTAATTCCCTCCAGGCCGAGTTTCTGCATGGCGTCGAAAAAGCGGATGGTGGCGCCTTTGTCGGCCAGGAAGGTCAGTGAACCTGTATCTACCCCGCCCACCAGGACGCCGTTCTCGAAGGCGAAGGTAATGCCGCTCTGCAGCATCTGAAGCTCATGGCGGTGGTTGATGATGTCCAGACCGGCGGGAAATTGGATTTCCCCGTAACCCTCCCGGGTAAAGGTTATGGGGTTCTCCGTGTTATAGAGATCCGCAAATTGCTCCAGGGCCGGGCTGACGGTGATATTGCCGGACGGTATACGCACCCCTACGAGGGCCGACCGCTCCTGCGCGTCCTGCACTGGCACGGGCTGGGTCATCAGAGAAGTGCCGTCTTCCTGATAAAGCTGGACGCCAATGATTCCGGCCGGCAGCGTCGCGTTATCGGGATTGTATACATTCCCCGCGACGGTAAAAGTGCAGTTGTTGGCAATTTTGTCAATGCGGTAATAATAACCGCCCTGGTCATCGTGGTAATCGAAGCTGGTGAGCACTTTCTTGCTGGTATCAAAGCTGGTTTCACCGGTAAATATGCCGACGGTAACTCTAACCACGTCGCCGGGGGCGAGGTTGGTGACCGTAGCTAAAATATTCACCGCCCTACCGTCGAAATAAACGTGGTCAGCATCGCTGTCCAGATAAGTAAACGTTAGCTGTGGTTCCACGAAGGAAGTGGGGTTTTGAACGGGTTCATCGGTCAGGCCCGCTGTGCCGTTACCGGCGAGGTCGCGGATTGGATTTTCTTCACCCGGCGTGTAGCTGATGAACAGGTTGCTGAGGGATGAGGCCGGAGTCCCCAGAGTAAGTGTCACAATGTTCCCACTGACCTCCACGCCGCTCACGGTCAGGGTGCCCCCACCCTGCGGGCTGTTGGGATTATTTTCGACCAAGAAATCGGAAGGCGCGGGAACAGACCCTACATCCAGTTCCTCATCAAACGCAAGCTCCAGAGTGTCATAATCCACCTGCGCGCTTTGCAGCGCAGGCGGCGTGGCGTCGTAGACGAACCCGAATACGCCCACGTTGGAATAGGGCTGGCCTGTAGCGTCATAGGCCACTGTCTTGAGCTGGTAAGCGGCATCCGGCAGGCCGCTGCCCACGCTCACGCTCCAGTTGTAAACATTACCTACAACTGTAAGGCCGGCCAGGGTCCACGAGCTGTAAATATTAACCCCTTCAGAGTCGTAAACCGCAGCGTAGACGGCGGTTACCGCGCCCCCGGATACGGTGCCGCTGAAAGAAAAGGGCTGCCGGTTAAAATAACCGTTCTCCTGCGCGCACGTCCAGGTTGGGCCAACCGCCCAGGCCGCTCCCGACAGCGCAGCCAGCAGGGCCGCAGCCAGGCACAGGACTGAGAGTAAACGGTACGTGAATTTTTTTGCACCGTTCATTAAAAATCACCTCGCTTAATGTTTAAATGAGTGTTCGAAAAGTCCATCGTAGCAGAAGCAAGAAGTTCAAGGCCGCGAAGGCTTTGAGGCGCGGAGCGTACTGGTGACGTACGTGAGCAGCCTCAAAGACTGAGCAACGCCGAAATTCGCCGCTTACCTGCGGTGGACTTTTCGAACGACCTCTTTAAGTAAAATACACACCAAAGACCTGCTTCACTGCCGGTATGACTTACTGTAGTTTTTCTTTCCTGCAAACCATTCCAACCTTAACCTCCTCTCATTTTAAAAGTAAAGGACAGTTACTTTTTAACCTCCAGGAGGCTCTTCAGAATATCCACAAGCTCGGTCAACCCTTTAAAACGAGCTGTCTTATTGCTGGCGATCTCCTTCATTTCTCCCTGCCAGCAATTCTTTTCCTTGTTAAACCAGAACCTGAGCAAAACCGAAAATGCCCGGACATTTCTTTTTTTCATTTTTTAATCCTCCAAAAAAATAAGAACTGCCTTTTTCAAGGCAGTATTATAATAATCAAACGCAACACAGGCGTAACATAGATGTAACACTTTGTTTAACAGTTAATTCAGTTTGTATTTACTCTGTCTGTACGTCCCTCTTTTATCTTTTTTACAAGTAGCTGCAGTTCTTTTCCCGGCTGCAAGTCAAATTCTTTTTTGAGCATGGACGAGCATTTTTGATAAATACGCATTGCTTCGGCTTTCTCCCCGGCGGCCAGGTAGGTTTTCATTAGCTTGAGGTAGATATCCTCCCGGTACGGATTTAAAGCAAGGGCCCGCTCAAAGCACTCAACGGCTTTGCGAAGCAGCCCGGCTCTTCCCGGCAGGGACTGGCTGTATATCTTCCCTAAGCACAGGAGGAGCTCTATGAAAAGAATATCAAATCTCTCCTGTTCTGAAATTGCCCATTCAGCATACAAATCATCCGTGAGCAGCTGCCCTCGGAACAGGCCTCGCGCTTTTTCCAGCAGTTCTCTGCCCCGCTCAATATTGCCCAGGGAAAGTTGTTTGTTTCCTTCTTTTATATAATCCTCAAAGCGAAAAATATCCACAAAAGAAGCTTTCTCGTTCCTGAACCACAGGTACCCTTTACCTTCACCGAGTAAAAAAGAAGCGCCCATTCCCTCTTGCTTTAAAAAATTCAAAGCGTTTCGCAGCCTGCTGAGAGAAACCCGCAAAGAGGCGGAAGCTGCCTGTGGGGTCGCTTCCGGCCAAAATATTTCCATCAGCTGCTCGCGGGGTAGACGCCTGCCCCCCTGCAGAATCAAGTACTTAAACAGCCCCTGAACTTTTCGCGTTTTCCAGGCATGAACAGGGATAGGTTTACCCCCTACTACCACTTCGAAGTTACCAAAACAGTATACTTCTACTGGTATATCTTTAGACGCTAGCTTAACCTGCTCCCCTTTGGCTGCCTCCTTTTGCTCTTCTTTAAACCAGTATTGTAGCAGGTGGTTCGCATATTCCGGGCAAATATTTTTTTGGACAGCATAGAGGCACTGCTGGAGAATTGTCGGGCGGTACCAATCCCAAAAAACCACATAGCGATTGGCCTCGGCCAGATGCAGGGCCTGCCGGAGGTAGCTGTCCCCCTTTTTTGTCTGGCCCCCCTGGTGGTAAAGGCGGGACAAATGCATGTAGGTTCCGGCCAAAATTTGCTTTGCTCCCTTTCTTGTGCTTGTCTTGGCCGAGGCGAGCAACATATCTTCGGCTAGTCTTAGTTCGCCGGCCTCCCGGGCTACTACCCCCAATAAAGATTGCCCCAACTCCAGCAGGCCCTGGCCGCAGTGCAGGGAACACAGTTCCTGAAAAGCATTCCGGGCGTCTTCCAAGACCTGGGCGGCCCTCCCCCGGCAGGAGGCCAATAAGGCAAGGTCCAATTTGGTTATCAACGCCATTGCTTCATTGCCGGCGCGGCTAAAAAAGTAAAGGGATGAGCGGAACAGCTCCTCCGCCTTTTCCCACTGCCCCTTGTGAAGATAAGGAAAAGCCCGGGCCCGCTCTGCATAAGCCATATAATAGAAGGAGCTGTATTTTTCCCCGATCTCCCAGAGCTCTTCCCGAACCTTGCTGCCTTCCCCCTCGTCATCCTGCGAGTAAAGGACGACATGGTAAAGAATTAGAGCCATCCCCCGCCATACGTCATTGCTGTAGACAACCGGCATTGACAGGGCTTCCGTAATATAGCGGCGGGCAAGATCCAGCTCGCCAAGCCGGTAATAAACCATGCAGGAATAGGCAAGCATGGCCCACCGCCAATCCGGTTCCAGAGTAAAACGCTGGGCCAGCTTAATCAACCACTGGGCGCGGCGCAAGTTGTCATTCCAAGCGGACTGGCACAGGGTAGAAACCACCAGCACACCCCGGGACCAGGAATCCCGCGTTAGCGCCGAGACAAGGGGTATCCGGGAAGCCGTTTCCGTTACCTTATCGACACGGTTTTGCAAGCTGTAAATTGTAGTCATGTAAATCAAGCTGCGGACCAGCAGGTGCGTCTTTCCCTGCCTCGCAAAGGTCCTGCTCGCCTTTTCAAAACAAGAGAGCGCGAGAGGGTGATCGCTGTGCTGGTGGATAAAGCCCTTCAAGTAAAAAAAGTAAGGGTCATCCTGCAAATCCCCGGGAACCCGCTCCAGCCAGTAGCGAACTTGGTCTATATAGCCCCGGTCAAGCAGATCCTGTGCATACCGCTTAATAAACGCAACCGCCCCCATAGCATCTCCCGCAGCCCATAAGTGGTCAAGAGCTGTATCCAACTGCCCTTCCTTTTCATAATACCAGGCGGCTTTTAAGTGAATTTTTTTAATATATTCCGCACCTTTTGTTTGGTTTAGGACTTTCCTTAAATAGTTAGCAAATAAACGGTGAAAGCGGTATACGCTGCCTTCCCCTTCTTCCACCACTATCAGGAACAAGCCAGAGGCATAAATCTTCTTTATCTTTTCACCGGCGTTCTTCAAGCCGAAAATTGCTTCACACGCTTCAGGAGTAAGGTTTTTTAACAGGGCCGATTCAGTGAGGAACTCCTGAATGAAAGGTGGTTGTTGATGCAGAACTTCTTCCGCAAAATACTCAAATATCTTTTCTTTATGTACCACTGCAGAAGTGAAAATATTGTCATATTGTTGTAAGGGCCGGCCCTGAAGCACCTGGGCGGTAAGGACGACCCCCGCCGGCCAGCCTTCGGTTTGCCGTACAATTTCTTGAATATGATAATCCGAGATGTTCAGGTTGAACTTTTTTTCGAACAGGGCTTGAATTTCTGCCGGGGTGAAACTCAACTCGGCTACGCCTATTTCCTTAACAGGGTATTTGAGCCCCAAGCTCTGAAGCGGAAGCTGCGGCCTTGTGCGCCCTGACAGGCAGAAATGAACAAAAGGAGGGCTTTCCGTCAGTAGCTGCTCTAAAACCTCCTTAATCTCCCTCGTCTTTTCGCCCAGGTGATAATCATCAAAAACAATTATCACATGCTTTTTCTCGCTCCGGCCCTCCCATTGCCAAAGTTCCTCACAGAGCTGGCCGGCGATTAAATTATATTCGCGCGCGGCATCGGCAACGCTGTAGAGGGTTCTTTGCGTCTGCCGGCCAAAACCGGGCACAGCCCGGCGCAAGCTTTCAACCAGGTGAGCAAAAAAAACAGAAATCAGGCTGTCTTCCTCGCTCAGGGAATACCAAGCTATATGGCACTGCGAAAGGCCTGGAACAGAGTGACTATCATCAAGAACAGAATCTTCTCCCAGCAGGAATTTAACGGCGCAGGTGAGAAAAGTTGTCTTGCCATAACCTGCCGGGGCCGTTAACACTACAAGCTTGTTAGCAATTAAATCTTCCGCCCAGCTGTTGTATTGCGAGCGCAGCAAGACCTTGGGAGAAATCAAAGGGCAGCTTATCTTTTTTTGAAAAATAGAAACCCGGCTAGACATATGAATCCCTACTCTAATTTCTTGTTTACTCAACTTTTGTTGCACGATGATATATCGCACAAAAACAATGCTGTATGGGCTACCATGTTTTTCAGAGATGGGTGTCCATACTCTATAATGGACCCATAAAATTAGACATGAAAACAAGGGGTCTAAGTGACAAATGAGCGTACGGGAAAAATATCCAACGGATTTTTAAACAAAAGTTGTGCTGGAAATTCTTACGGTACCCAGCTTGAGATGTTTCCAGGAGGCGGCAATGTAACCTACAGTTAGAACAATACCCCCTACTAAAAACGAGCCTTTCCATTTTCCATATTTTAATATTTCGGATAAGAACGGAAATAAAACTAAACCGAACAATAAGCCTCGTAATAATTGTGCCGGTAATATCAATAATTGTAGTGAACTAACATGTGGGTCTTTTAAATAAATAATCGCATTAATAGAAGGTGGATAAAACTCACTCGCACCAAGAAATAATTGAGCAATAATACCAGCTATATAATATGAAAAAGTATGTGATAACATCACTATCATAACAAATTTGAACATTTTTTTAAACATAGGTTGTCTCTCCTTAATCTTTATTTGCTGCTATGGCATATAACTGTTGAATTGGGGACAGTTTTTTGAACCGATTTAAAACCAAAAGGAGGGAAAAACTCATGAATTTTGAATTAACCGAAGAACAGAGGATACTGCTAAACACCGCTTACAAATTTGCCCGGAACGAATTTGAACCCGTTGCCCAGGAATACGACCGGGAGGAGAAATACCCCAGAGAGATCTGGCAAAAGGCCTGCGAAGCAGGGCTGGTGGGCGTCATGATCCCCGAGGAATACGACGGGCCCGGGGCAGGATTTTTTGAAAACGCGCTTATCACCGAGCAACTCTCCAGGGTGGACCTGGGCATGGGACTCGTGGTGGTGGCCGCGACCTTCGGGGCGGAGAACATACTGTTATACGGCACCGAAGAGCAAAAACGCAAGTACCTGCCGCCCCTGGTCAACGGCGAGGCCATATGCGCCGGCGCATACACGGAGGCAGAGGTTCTACAGGGACGCCAAGATACTGGAAATTTATGAGGGCGCCAAGGAAGCGGAAAAGCTGACCATTGCGCGAAGGTTGTTTAAATAATTGATTTATTTGGTTGTATCACAAAACAACGAGCGGCTTTAGCCGCTAGTTGTTTTGTGATAATGTTTTTCATACTGCTTTCTCAAATCTCTCTTCAGGATCTTCCCGCTGGGCGTTTTAGGCAGTTCATTCACGAAGACAAAGCTCTTGGGCACTTTAAAGGGAGCAAGGTTCTCCCGGCACAAACTTTCCAGTTCTCCCGCCTTTATTTCCTGCCCCACCTTGGGAACAACAATCGCCGTAACGGCTTCCACCCACTTCTCGTGCGGCAGGCCCACCACCGCAACTTCGGATACCCGCGGGTCCTGGTAAATGACCTCTTCCACCTCCCTGGTGGGCACGTTTTCACCGCCTGTCTTCACCATATCTTTCTTGCGGTCCACCACCGAAACAAAATTGTCCCCGTCCAGAACACCGATATCACCGCTGTGGAACCACCCGTACGCAAAGGCGTTTTCCGTTTTTTCCGGCTCTTTGAAATACATCAACATGGCATGCGGGCCCCGGCCGCAGATTTCTCCGGATATTCCCGGAATCTTCACGGCGCGACCTTCTCCATCCATCAGCTGCGTTTCCATATTAAGACCTCCCTGCCCGGCAGAACCCGGCTTGGAAATCTGGTATTCCGGTTTGAGGACGGTGTGATACGGGCTTAGTTCGGTCTGCCCGTAATAGTTATAGAAACGCTGGCAGGTCGGCAATCGTTTAAGCAACTCTTTCAAGACCTCCACCGGCATGATGGAAGCGCCGTAATAGCCTTTCTGCACCGAACTTAAATTGTACTTTTCAAAATCCGGGTGGCGTAAAATACCGATCCACACGGTAGGAGGGGCAAAAAACATGGTAACCTTGTGTTCCTGGATGGCTTCCATGATACCCTTCGGGTCGGCCTGCAACAATAACACGTTGGTCGCCCCGATCCAGAAACAGGGAGTTAAAAAGACATCCCTCTGGGCGCAATGGTATATCGGCAAGGCGTTAAGGTTTATCTCTCCGGTTGTATATTCCCCGTCGATTATGCAACCCATATACTCGGACAAAAGCGCCTGGTTGTTGAGAATCACGCCTTTGGGCAAAGTTTCCGTCCCGCTGGTATAGGTCATCTGCACCGGGTCCTCGATATACAGGTCTATATCCGGTTCCTCGGCAGGGTACTTTTTGTACCAATCGTCAAAGGACAGAAATTTTTCCGGCGCCGGTTTACCTGCTCCCTGGCCCGACCAGATGAGAGTTTGCACGCCGGGCATGTCATCCAGGACATCTTTGACCAGATCGTAAAGGGCGTCCTCGACGATAAAAAATCTGCTCTCGGAATGATTAATACAGTAACTTATATCTTTTCCCCTCAGTAAGTAGTTGATTGCCAGGTAAATACCGCCCGCCTTGGCCGTGCCCAACCAGGTAATCACGTGATGTGCGGTGTTATGCGCCAGTATGGCTACCCGGTCGTAACGTTGGAGGCCCATGTCCAAAAGGGCGTTGGCAAAGCGGTTGCACTCTTCTTCCAGTTCGGAATAAGTATAAGTCATGTCTTTAAAGATAAGCGCCTTTTTATCCGGGTACCTGTACGCGCTGCGCTTGAGCAAATCTGCAATCACCCAGCGGTTGATTTTGTTGTACCTCTCCCTTAAAAATTTGACACTTTCCGCGTTAATCACAGAATAATAATTTTTCTGTTCTTCTGTTAATTTCTGTAATGCCATAG
>CAZGXM010000043.1:0-8667 GCA_964529795.1 uncultured Thermoanaerobacteraceae bacterium | reverse complement strand
ATCACCTTCATAATCTCGGATGTGCCGGCAAAGATGGTATGCGCCCTGACGTCGCGGTAGTGGCGACTGATGGGGTACTCGTCCATGTAGCCGTAGCCGCCGTATAACTGCAGGCTGTTGTAGGCCACCCGGTTGGCCATCTCGCCAACCCACCACTTGGCCATGGAAACTTTTTTCACGATATCCTTCCCGGCAATGTGGTCGGCCACCAGGCTATCCAGAAACGTCCGCCCCAGTTCTACCTCGGTGGCCATCTCGGCAATCTTAAAAGCATTGTGCTGGAATTTTCCTATGGGTTTGCCGAAAGCCTGGCGGGTTTTGGCGTACTTTACGGCATCTTCCAGCATGCGCTCGGCCAGGCACTGGGAAAATACCACCGATACCAGCCGCTCCTGCTGCAATTTTTCCATCAAATAAATAAAACCTTTCCCTTCTTCGCCGAGTAAGTTACCTACCGGCACGCGGCAGTCTTCAAAAAACAGTTCGGCGGTATCCTGGCTGTGCATGCCCATTTTGTTGAGTTTGCGTCTGGTAAAACCCGGCGTACCGTCTTCCACCACAATCAAACTGATACCCTTGTAAGGCGGCCTTACCTGCGTATCTGTCTTGCAGATGACAATGACCAAATCGGCGCAAATACCGTTGCTGATAAAAGTCTTCTGACCGTTTATTATATATTCATCACCGTCTTTAACAGCAGTGGTTTTAACCGCCTGCAGGTCAGAGCCCGTATTGGGCTCGGTCATGGCAACGGATAGTATAATATCGCCGGCACAACACCCCGGCAGCCACTTTTTCTTCTGCTCATCGTTACCGTAACTGTAAATATAAGGAGCAATGATATCGCTGTGCAAACCGACGCCGATACCGGCATTGGCCCTGGACAGTTCCTCATTAATTATCACGGAATACTGAAACCCCGCCCCGGCCCCGCCGTATTCCTCGGGCAGCCAGGGGCACAGGTACCCCTGGTCGCCCATTTTTTTCCACATGGAGCGGGGAACTTCTCCTTTTTCCTCCCACTCGTCCAGGTATGGTTCTATTTCTTTCTGTATAAATCTTTTAAAAGTCTGGCGAAATACCCTGTGTTCTTCGTTATAGAGCTCCAAATCAGTACCCCTCCCTGGAAATATTGAAATATTACTTGTCACATGTCTATACCGCCGTCTACGTGCAAGATATGACCCGTGACATAATCGGAAAGAGGAGATACCAGGAAAAAGATGCCGCCGGCAGCCTCTTCGGGTGTCCCGGCCCTGCCCACGGGAACAGCGCCCAATAAGGCCTTGCGCGCCTCTTTGGGAATACCCAGGGCTATCTTCTTGTCACTAAACACCTCGCCCTTTTCCTTTTCATCGGTGAGGCGAGTTTGGATTACGCCGAAGGCCACTGCGTTACAGTTGATATTGAACCTGCCCCATTCGCGGGCCACCGTCTTGGTAAGGCCCACCAGCCCTGCCTTGGCCGAAGAATAGTTGGCCTGCCCGGCATTGCCCATTGTGCCGGCAATGGATACCACATTGACAATCTTGCGAATCACCCGTTTGCCTTCGGCCATTTCTTTCTTGCCCACCTCGCGCATGTACGGCGCAGCCGCCCTGATCATCCGGAAGGATGCGGTAAGATGTACGTCGAGCATGGCCTGCCACTGCTCGTCGTTCATCTTGTGAATAACGCCGTCCCAGGTGTAACCGGCGTTGTTTACCAAAATATCCAATCCCCCGAAGCTCTCGACTGCCGTACCGATTAATTTTCCGGCAAAGTCAGGGTCGGTGACGTCGCCCACACAGCTTACCGCCCTCCCGCCGGCAGCGGTGATAGCCTTTACGGCCGCCGCCGCCGGCACGGGGTCGATGTCACTAATGACCACGGCCGCACCTTCACGGGCCATCATTTCCGCCGCCGCCCGGCCGATACCCCGGCCCGAGCCTGTAATTACCGCCTTTTTACCGTCCAGCATACCCATAATTTCACTACCCCCGTTTTGTAGGGAAATTGCCCAACGGGGACATTCGCCTCCTTTTCAATTAACTTACGTCAGCCCAATGTAACTTTGAAACATGTCTTTAACGCCAATTCTTCGCACCAATTTAGCGCTATTCCAGCGCGGCTTCAAACTGTCCTTTAAGTTTCACTTCACCCTGCTGATCGGCAGCCTGAAAACTGCACACAACAATCTTTTCCCCGTTCTTTTCCTTTTTGTTTGTCACCTTGCCGGTGACGGTAATGGCGTCACCCGGTTTGGTAACGGCAACAAAACGGGATTTCATCTTTTTTAAACAACGGTTGGGTACCCAGCCGGCCACTGCCTGGGCTGCAAAACCCATGACCAACATGCCGTGTGCTATGACACCGCCGAAACCGGCCTTTTTCCCCACCGCGTCCACCGTGTGCAGCGGGTTGAAGTCTCCCGAGGCACCGGCATACTTCACCAGCTGCACCGCAGTGATAGGTTCCTTTGCCAACGCGGGAAGCTCATCACCTATGTCAAGTTCTTCAAAATTCAAGTAACCAGCCACTTCTACAATCCCCTCCTCTTCTTTACCAGGTTTTCCAGCATCAAGGCGTCAACTATAAATTATTACACTTCCGCCAGCAAATACAATTATTGCAACTTCCATTAAACCAGTCACACTCTCTCCACCAGCAGCATCCTGGATACGAGCACTTGCTCCCCGCGCTGGTTGCGGTAGGTAGTCTCCAGGGTAACAAAATTCATGCCACCGGATTTCCCCTTTTTTTGAGCAACTTTGACCACCCTGGGGCTGGCAGTAAGCTCGTCACCGGAGTTTATCTCGCCAAAATACTCGAATTCCTGCTCGCCGTGCAGCACCATCACCGGATTTACTTCCAGTTTGGCACAGAGCTCATCAAAACCGGGGCCGCCCCACATGTCGACGCACACGCCGAAGGTGGGCGGGGCGATAATATCCCGGTAGCCCTGACCGGCAGCATATTCCCGGTCGGTATACAGCGGATTGTCGTCCCCGATGGCCTGCACGAACTCCTTGATTTTTCCCCGTTCCACCGTAAAAGTGTACTCGGGAAATTCAAATCCTCCCTTGTCCAGCACATTGCCCACAACTCATCAACTCCCTGTCCTGAAAATAGATTTGCCGGCAGCGTCGCAGCTGCCGCTTGACGGGCACCGGGCCTGCTCGCTCTTTGAATTAAGGCCCCAAGGTTGTCCTAAGACAACATCCGGTATGGCTCTAATTACCCAGGATAGCCACGCTGGCTATGCTGAAAGCGGGGAAACCGCCGAGGTTGTGGGTAAGCCCCAACCCGGGATTCCTTATCTGTCGCGGCCCGGCCTTTCCCTGCAGCTGTTTGTATACCTCGTAGAGCATACGCAACCCTGATGCGCCGATAGGATGACCGAAACATTTCAAGCCACCGTCGGGCTGGCAGGGTATCTCGCCGTCCAGGTCGTAAAACCCGGCCTCCACATCCTCTTTTGCCCTGCCCCGCGGGGAAATCTGCAAATCTTCATAAGTCACCAGTTCGGTGATAGAGAAACAGTCGTGCACCTCCATGACGCTGATTTCCTGCCGCGGCTTCTTGATACCCGCTTCCCGGTAGGCTTTGGCGGCCGCGCGGCAGGTAGTCTCCACGTGGGCACCGTCCCACTTATTGAACAAAAGCTCCTCTTCCGGGCTGACGGCAATCTGCAACGCCTTTACGTAAACGGGGTCCGGGCGTAATTTTTTCGCAATATCCGGGCGGGTGACAATCGCTGCCGCGGCACCATCGCTAACCCCACAGCAGTCGAAAAGCCCCAGCGGCCAGGCAACCATGGGCGCTTTCAGCGCCTGTTCCACTGTTATCTCTCTGCGCAGGTGCGCCTTGGGATTTAAGACACCGTTGCGGTGACTCTTTACCGATATCCTGGCTAACGTTTTTCTGCCTTCCTCCGGGTCCAGGCCGTACCGGTTGAAATACCCGTTGGCCATCATGGCAAAAGCTCCGGGCGCCGTTATGTTGGGAAAAATCAGCCGGTTCTTCGTCCCCATCACCGAACCGAACTCCGGCAACCCACCATACCCGGTATCCTTGAGTTTCTCTACACCCAGCGCCAGTACCATGTCGTAGGCCCCCGAGGCCACGGCGTAACAGGCCCCCCGGAAAGCCTCCGTGCCGGTGGCACAGAAGTTTTCTACCCTGGTCACCGGTATAAACGGCAGCTTCAAAGTGCTGGCCAGGGGTATGGCACTTTTCCCCACATTGACTTCGTCAAAACAGGTGCCCAGCCAGGCCGCCTCGATGTCCTTTTTTTCCACCCCGGCGTCTTCCAACGCCTCAGCGAAGGTCTCCACTATTAGGTCCTCGGCGCTTTTGTCCCACAGTTCACCAAATTTGGTACAGCCCATGCCAATAATGGCAACTTTATCCTTTATCCCTGCCGCCATTTATCTCTCCCCCCTCATATCAATTACCGGCACCGCCTTCCAGAAATAGCCGTGCACTCCGCGTGCCTTGTCAAGGTACTTCCTGCGAAAACTCATTACCACCGGCATACCTACTTTTATTTTCCGCACTTCGCAGTCGGCAAAGTCAAACCAAAACCTGCCCCCGCCCTCGAATTCAACAATGCCGTACACTGCCGGCGGTTCGGAACTGTAGGCCAGGTTGTCCGCGGTATAGGTGAAAATATAACCCTTTCTACCGGCAAAACTGTACGCCTCCATCTCATCCGTCGCTCCGCAATCAGGATTTACACATACCCGCTGGGGAGGATACTGGGGCGTGCCGCACCGCTTGCAACGTGAACCTTCCAGGCCCAGCACCGTTTTTCTGTCCCGCCAGAGCACCGAAAAAGCGGTTGAGGGGACATCTTCGCCGCGAATACCCGTCTCTACGGGAATCATATTGTGAAAGGCCGCGAATTTTTCATAACTGGTCAACTCGCGCCTGCGCGCCAGGTAACCCTTTACGCCCAGGTAATCGCCCGTCCCCGGGCTATTTTTTCCCTTCCTAAACTTTTCAATCTCCCCCGTCACCCGGAAAACCAGAGCATCGGCGCCGTTGCCGTAACCGGCCACCAGCAATCGGTCCCCCGTCTGCGCCTCCTCAAGAGCAGCCGCCAGCATCAGCATGGGATGGGCGGCACCGGTATCGCCCACGGTGGCAATCATATTGTCCTGAATTTGCCCGGGTTCCGCACCCAATTTCCTGCCTATGACGGCGTGCACCTTGTCGTAATGACAGGGGTAGATGATTTTGGCAAAGTCCCTTATTTCCAGGTTATATTTCTTCAATAAACCGGCAATAACTTCCGGGAGCACTTTGGCGTAGCCCTCGTCGCGGATCCACCTGTCCTCCCATGCCCGGTCATACTTATCTTCCCGTGCCCTGCGGTGGTCCACAAAATCGCGGGTCAGCGAATAAGAACCTTCCAGTTCGGCAATTACATCATCTTTCCCAAGCAGAAAAGCAACCGCCCCGTCGCCGAAAACTTGCTCCTGCATTCCGCCCGCCTTGCCCGGGCGGCAGTCGGCAGCACAGACCAGTATGCCGGACATGTCACCTCCCTGCACCGCCTCGCAGGCGGCCAGCATGGCCGAAGTGCCCGCCTTTAATGAACCTGTAAAATCGGCGGCTCGCACTTCGTCCGGCAGGCCCACGGCAGCGGCGGCAATTCCCGCGTTCTGCCTTTCCTGGTACGGCAAGGTGGTGGAAGCCAAATACAGGCCATTCACTCCTTTTGCAATCGCCCCGGTACTTTCTGTTTCCCCGCAGGAAAGGTCCCCGGCCGCACCTTTTGTTAACTCTTTTCCCCTGGCACCGTTAAGACAGTCCATACCCGCGGCAACGGCCATGGTCAAACTGTCCTCGTCGTAGCCGGCCACAGCCTTTTCTCCTTTTGCGTAAGCTGCGGTAGCCGGGTTGAACCATCCCATTGCCCCAAATACTGCCTTCCGGTTTAACCTGTTCCACGGAATGTAGGCACCGTATGCAGTTATACCAACCATTTAAATTCTCCTTTCTTTAAGCGTAACTTTTTGTAATGCGAAAAATAGTTGACATAATATTTTGTAATCTCATAAAATTTTTACATTACCTGATCGTTACCTTATTACTCGATGGCCGCTCCTTGCGGTAACTCAATTTTAATTACACAAGTAATTATACAAGCAAATACCATACCAAAATTTTTAAGCCGGTATTCGCCGGCACCAGGCAGCGTATAGCGTTTACCGGGTATCAGGTGCCATATTTTTTTCTCATGCCGGGTGTTTAATATCACGACGAAATTGTAACCCGGTCGAAGCAGTGCCAGTTCCTTTTTATGTCCTCTATAACAGACAGTAATGTACGGTACTGTCCATTATAAAGGACAAATTTACATTACACTACAGGCTGCAATTACCGGCAGTGCGGTGCGGGCGGCGCCAGCGAAAATGACAAAAAGCTTCGCTACTGTTAATTTCTCACCGGACATGTTATTCTCCTCCCTGGTGGTACACGACCCTTTATAAAATTATAATATAAATCACCCCAAATTACCCCCAACCTCAACTGTGAATAGTTTGCGTAAAAAAATATACGGGGACATCAACGGCCCCCGTTACAAATGCTGCCAGGCACACAGCCATCGTTCCAAAAGTTCCAGAATAAAGTATAGACATAACCCCAAAAAGCCCATGGCCATAATACCGGCAAACATTTCGCTGAATTCTGCACGGTACATGGCAGAAAGGATATAATACCCCAGACCGCTGGAACCGGCCACGGTTTCCGCCAAAAACAGGACGGCAATTGCCGTTCCCAGACTGATTCGCAGAGCGGTTATTAATTCCGGGAGGCAAGCGGGAATAATAACGTGGCGATAAACCTGCCATCCTTTTGCCCCAAGGGAACGTACCGAATGGAGGGAAGCGGGCGACACCCCCTTGGCCGCATCCCGGGTGGTTACCAATACCTGAAAGGAGACAATCAGAGTAATGATAAAAATTTTGGAAAAGTCCCCAATTCCCATTAAAATCATTATCAACGGGAAAAAGACAATCTTGGGTACCGGGTAAATCACATAAATCGCCGGTGCCACTATCCGGTCCAGCAGCGGGTTCCGACCCAGTAATAACCCCAAAGGTACTGCCAGGATAATCGCCAAAAGCAAACTGGCCACGACACGGTAACTGCTGATGAGAAAGTGCCGGGTCATGTCCCCTTTGATTCCCCGGGCAAAAGCGTTTATGGCAGCCGCAGGGCCTGGCAGCACTGAATTGTCTACCAAAGCTGCTGCCGCACCCCAAATACCCAAAAGCAGCGCCAACGAAAGCAGGTATTCCCACCAACCTATTTTATGTTGAGCCATTGCTGCAATCCTCCAGTATCTTTCGCACCTCACTGCACCGGCGGTAATACTCAGTTGTTGCGCGGTAATTTTTCGAACCCATGCCTTTATTTGCAACTATTTTTTTAATTGTGCCCGGTCGCGGGCTGAAAATAGCAATGTATTCGCCCAAAAAAACCGCTTCTTCAATGTTATGAGTAACAAAGACCAAGGTCATTTTCTGTTGCAGCCAAATATCCAATAGCATTTCCTGCAGGCTTTCCCGTGTAAGAGCGTCCAAAGCGGAAAACGGTTCGTCCATCAACAGTAATGCGGGTTGCAAGGCCAGTGCGCGCGCCACGGCGACACGCTGCTGCTGGCCGCCGCTGAGTTGGCTGGGGTATTTACTACCGAACTCTGCCAAACCCATGGTCTCTAACAATGAATTAACCTTTTCATTCTGGTATTTTTTTGCGTAGCCCCTTAGTTTCAAGCCCAAAGCTATATTATCTCGAACGTTTTTCCAAGGGAAAAGACCGTAATCTTGAAGAATTAAAGCCACATCCTCCCGGGGACGGGTTACCGCCTGCCCAAGAACCTCGACCATACCTTTCTGGGGAAAGAGGAGGCCGGCAATAAGAAACAAAAGGGAGCTCTTGCCGCACCCTGACGGACCGATCAGCGCCCAAGATTCTCCCTTTTTTACATTAAGATTTATAGCGGACAAGGCCCGGTGACTTAAATGCTCTCCGTAGGCCAGAGAAACATTTTCCACTTTTATCACCGCTATCAATCCTTTACAAAACTGCCGTCAACAAGCTGGTCGTAGGTCATTTCCGCGGGTATCAAGCCCTTTGCTTTGGCCCATGACAGCAACCTGTCCACATCATCCCGGCCGGGGACCTGGGCCGGGGAGAAGACCGGCGCCCGGTAACTATTTTGAATGTCCCTGGGGACCCGCGCCTTTTCAATAAAAAGCTGCCGGTAGTTATCCGGGTTCTCATTAAACTTTTTCACGGCCTGGTTGTATGCATTCATTAACTTTATCACCGCTTTACCGTTCTTTCCTATGGTGGCGCTGTTAAACAAGAGTACCACCTGACTGATGTTTTGGTCAACCCGGGTATCGTCCAGTATTAGATGGGCCCCTTTGGCTTCCGCTAAGGATGCCAGTGGGTCAGGCAAGACAGCAGCATCTATTTTGTCATTTAGCAGGAGTTGCAGTCGTTCCGGAATGCGGGGGATTGCCACTTTATCCACTTTATCTTTGGATATGTTTCCAATTTGTAGCAATTGGTGCAGGACATACTCAATAATGGTGTTTTCGTAAACAGCCACGGAAAAATGTGCAAGTTTCTCCAGACTGTCCATACTGGTATTGTGGCTGGTAA
>CAZGXM010000042.1:2698-21965 GCA_964529795.1 uncultured Thermoanaerobacteraceae bacterium | reverse complement strand
GTTAAAATCACGTCACCGGGGTACAGGGTCATCACCCGGGACAGGTAACTCACCAAATCCGCGGGGGAAAATACCATTTGGTCGGTATTTGAACTCTGCCTTATTTCCCCGTTTAAAAGCAGGCGGACAGGCAGGTCAGCCGGGTCAATTTCCGTTTCAATTACGGGCCCCAGGGGGCAGAAGGTGTCAAAGGATTTACTGATGGTCCACTGGCCGTTTTTTGGCTGCAGGTCCCGGGCTGTAACATCGTTACCACAAGTGTAACCAAAAATATATTCATGGGCCGTCTCCCGGGGCACGTTTTTCGCCATTTTACTCACAACCACCGCCAGTTCCGCCTCGTAATCCACCCGCCGGCTGATGGAAGGACAGACAATTTTCTGCCCGCTGCCGATAACCGTGGTGGAAGGTTTCATGAAAATTACTGGTTCCCCGGGCAGTTGGATGTTCATTTCCCGAGCATGGTCCCGGTAATTCAAACCCACACATAATATTTTGCTGGGCTCACAGGGAGCAAGCAGCAGCACCTCATCAAGGGAGTAGACTTTCTTTTCTTCCCTATATGTACCAAAGGGGGAGCCGGTCACGGGAACCACCTGCCCGTCCCGCTCCAGTCCATATTTTACCCGTTCTCCCTCCCAAAA
This sequence comes from uncultured Thermoanaerobacteraceae bacterium, assembly GCA_964529795.1. Lineage (GTDB taxonomy): Bacteria > Bacillota > JADQBR01 > JADQBR01 > JADQBR01 > CAZGXM01. The sequence goes on along the minus strand of CAZGXM010000042.1, from coordinate 21,321 downwards.
ACGCAACCAGCGCATAATCATCACCATCCTTAAAATTTATAGTTAAAGAGGATGTTCGAAAAGTCCCTTAAGAATAAGCTCCTCTTCGAACACGCATTTTAAGAAAAAAGTGAAAGGCGGGAACCTTTCACTTGGCTCGTTATTTTTTCTTCAACCAGGGCATCATTTCTCTGAGCTTCGCCCCCACCTGTTCGATCAAATGCTGCTCGTCCTTTTGGGTGAGAGCATTGAACTGCGGGCGGTTGGCCTGGTTCTCCAAAATCCATTCCCTGGCAAACTGGCCGTTTTGCACTTCTGCAAGGATCTTGGCCATCTCCTGCTTCACCGCTGCGTTAATCACCCGGGGACCCCTGGTAATATCCCCGTACTGGGCGGTATCGCTGACGGAATAGCGCATCATGCCAATACCACCCTCATACATCAGGTCGACAATCAGTTTTAACTCGTGCAGGCACTCAAAGTAGGCAATTTCCGGCTGGTAACCGGCTTCCACCAGAGTTTCAAAACCCGCCTTGACCAGGGCGGTAGCCCCGCCGCAAAGCACCGCCTGCTCACCAAAGAGGTCTGTCTCGGTTTCCTCCTGGAATGTGGTTTCAATTACGCCGGCACGGGTACAACCGATGCCTTTGGCATAGGCCAGTGCCAGTCCCATAGCGTTGCCGGTCGCGTCCTGTTGAACCGCCACCAATCCCGGTACCCCGGCGCCATTTTCATACATCCGGCGTACCAGGTGGCCGGGACTTTTCGGCGCTACCATAAACACGTCCACATCCGCCGGGGGCACTATTTGGTTGAAGTGAATATTAAAGCCGTGGGAAAATACCAGGGCATTTCCCGCTTCCAGGTTGGACTCAACTTCCGCCTTATATACCTTCGCCTGTACTTCGTCGGGAAGAAGGACTTGTACCACCCGGGCCATTTTCACCGCTTCAGCCACAGTCGTCACCTTCAGGCCGTCACTTTCCGCCCGGGCCCAGGATTTGCTGCCGTCTCTCAAACCCACTACCACATCCAACCCGCTATCCTTTAAGTTCTGCGCCTGGGCATGTCCCTGGCTGCCATAGCCAAGTACCGCAATGGTTTTTCCTTTCAGCAAGCCCAAGTCTGCATCCCGGTCGTAAAACATTTTCGCCATAAATATGCCTCCTATTGAATAATTTTTGATTAATTTACCAAAAGGTATTCTGATTTAATTCCTAATAGCACTTAAAAAGTCCTGCTGCCTCCCTGAAAAAATTTACACCAAATTGCCAAAAACAACATCACCGCTATTGATTGCCTTGTAAGAACGGGTTGTCATCCAAAAAACTGTCCGATAACTGGCTGATGGTTTCTTCAATTTCCCGCTGGCCAATACCCAAGGTACCCAGCGCATCAACGTCCACCGGGTATAATAACCCGTCGCTGCCCAAGCTCATGCCCATCATCAGACACACGGCATCAGCCAAATGAACCAGGCAAACCAAAGTCCGGTCATGTTCAGCTCGTCCCGGGGAATGATGATGTTTTACCGCGTCCACCAGCTGGGGCGGCAGGTTCCAGCGGTCAATTACCAATCCACCCACTGTGGCATGGTTAAATCCCAAAACCCTTGTCTCCGCATCCATAAACGGTATTTTTTCTTTCCCGGTCAATGTCACAATTTCCCGGTATGCTTCTCCTGTATAGTGGTCCAGGATAACTTTACCAATATCATGGAGCAAACCACCGACAAACGCCTGGTCTGCCAGCCGCCGCTGCCCGGATTTTAAAGCCAGGAGGCGGGCAGCCATTGCGGCAGCCATGGAATGACGCCATAATTCCCCGGCATCCAGGGCATAACCTTTCAGTTCACCACCCATAAGACTACTGACCGAAGCAGCCATCACCAAACTGCGGACGGTATTAAAACCCAGCAATATGGTGGCTTCGGTAACCGTGGAAATACGGCGGGGAAAACCATAGTAGGCAGAATTGGCCAACCTTAATACTTTTGCCGTCAGGGACTGGTCCTGGTTAATCAAATTACCCACGTCTTCCGGTGTTGAATCAGGGTCATTTATCAGCTCAAGAACCCTGGTGGTTATTTGCGGCAGGGCCGGAAGGTCCTGGACTTTTTTCACTACCTCACGTAATGTAATTGCCATCCCCATGTCCTCCCAGTCTTTTAAAAACACTGATATATGTAATTCGCTGTGACTTGTTCATATTCCTGCCCTGCCGTTAATATTCGATTCCTTTACGGCTGCCTGTGCCTAGCTGATACGGGTGTTTGATTTCCTGCATTTCTGTCACCAGATGTGCCCTCTGTATCAGTTCTTCCGGTGCATTCCGTCCTGTCAGGATAACCTCGGTAAATTCCGGCTTCAAGTCCAGGAGTTCCTGCACTTCCCTCACTGTCACCAACTCAAACCAGACAGCATTGTTGATTTCATCCAGGATAAGTATGTCCACACTGGGGTCAATCAGCCACTTTTTGGCCTGAGCCATGGCCCGCCTCGCCAACTCCATGTCTTCCGGTTTGGCTTCACCTTTTTTAATGAAGCCTTTACGACCAAACGCCCTGCACTCAAGTTCGGGCCACAGCCGCCGGAACGCAGTGTTTTCACCGTATTCACCGGTTTTCATGAATTGCACTATCCGTACCATAAAACCATGCCCCACCGCCCGCAGTGCCAGGCCGAAGGCTGCGGTACTTTTCCCTTTGGCATTACCGGTGTATATTTCAATTAGCCCTTTCTCCAACCGCCGCTCCATAATGACACCTCCCCCGACAAAAATCCCCGGCGGTTTAGCCGGGAAAAAAGCATAATTTTAGTTTTCGTGATCAATCATCCATTTCCTGCATAACACCGGAAATTACCTGAAAAAATCGGTAAATAACGCAAAAGTAAAGATTTACAGCCAAACCACGTTATGAGAACCGCAGTTTTGGCAGGTATCAAAATACGCCTCTGGCCGGGCGAAGGCTTCGCGGGCTATGTCGTGGGAAGCACCCATGTTTTCCAGGAGCGGCACTTCCCCCTGGGAGAAATTAGCCACCAGACCGGAAACAGGCCCGTCGGCCCAGGGGGCGCCGGAGGGAATCATACTGGCTGCAAACAGGGTACCGTTACCGCAGTCCAAGCATTGAGGCATGACATCAACTCCCGCTGCTGACACCTCACTGGCGGTTTCCATATCATCCAGCCGCCCGAGCAGCGTGATCAAAGAAACCTGGTTGTTGGCCAAGCCCCTACTGTCTATCTCTTTAATGACGTTGATCGCTTGCTGTGTACCGTCAAATAACGCCACAACGGTCCTGCGAATGGTCACGCATCCCCGCCTCCTTCGTTTTCGGTCAGTATTAGCTTGAAACCAGCAGGGTACAATTATACATAATCTTTCAATTTATAACAGCTGTGATAAAATAGCAGGTGAGGTGGTCTCCTTGGAACGTTTGCAAAAAGTAATGGCTCATGCCGGAGTTGCTTCCCGCCGGGACTGCGAAAAACTGATCAGCGCCGGCCGGGTAAAGGTTAACGGAAAAAAGGTGACGGAAATGGGCTTAAAAGTAGACCCCGGTCAGGATATTATTGAAGTGGATAATCAAATTATTGGTTCCCAAGAAGAAAAGGTATACTTTTTGCTTTATAAACCCACGGGTTACGTCACCACCACCAATGATCCCCAAGGGCGCCAGGCAGTACTGGATTTGGTCAAGGCGCCCCAACGAATATACCCGGTGGGAAGATTGGATTGCGATACGGAAGGGCTGCTCATCCTTACCAACGACGGTGATTTGACCTTCAAGCTCACCCACCCGAAACATGAAGTAGATAAAGTCTACCACGCACTGGTGCAAGGAGAACCGGCCGAAGCAGCCCTTGCCCGGCTGCGCCGGGGTATTACGCTGGATGATGGCCCCACGGCGCCGGCCAAGGTCAGCCGGTTAAAAAAAATACAGGGAAATACCCTGCTGGAAATTATTATTCATGAAGGCCGCAACCGTCAGGTGCGGCGCATGTGTGAGGCTGTCGGGCATCCGGTACTGGCGTTAAAACGTGTTGCCATCGGTGATCTGACCTTGGGTGATTTAAAGCCGGGCCAGTACATAAAAGTAAACAGAAAACGGATTGAAAAAGCGGCACTTTAAATTTAATACCCAAAATGTCCACCGTAACGGCAACCAAACCCGGTTACCATACCGGCGGTACATACATTTGGTTTAATCCCAAAATCGCGTGTCTTTAAATTGCGGTTCCTTGCGGTTGATGGTTCCGTCCGGCACCAAGTCCACTTCCACGCTGATGCGCAGGCGCTCTCTTACCCGGTTGGTAATGAACGCGGCCAAGGCGCTCTTTAACACCGCACCCCGGGTCTCCACCTTCAGTAAAAAGTGGTCTTTATGCTCCTGGCGGTATATTATCGCCTGATGGTAATCTATATCAGGAATTTCTCCCAGCACTTTGCTCAGCTGGGAGGGGTGAACAAACAAACCCCTGACTTTCACCGCATCACCCACCCGGCCCATGATTTCTTTTATGCGTGCCCCGCCGTGACCACAGTGGCATGGCTGGTGAGTCAACACCCCCAAATCACCGGTCCCGAAACGCAGCAGCGGGTAAGTAGTATTAAGTAAAGTAACCACAATTTCTCCCGCTTCTCCCACAGCTGCTCTTTTACCGGTGCTGGGTTCCACTATCTCCAAAATTACTCCTTCATTGATATGCATGCCGGCATGTCTCTCGCATTCATAAGCCACACATCCCAGGTCGGCAGTTCCATAGGATTGATAGACATCAATGCCTCTTTGTGCCAATTCCCGTCGCAGGGACTTGGGCAGCGGTTCTGCAGTCACCACCGCTTTTGTCAGGCAAAATCCCTTTTCAAAGCTGATACCTTCAGATTCCGCCTCTTTAATCAAGGCCATCAAGTAGCTTGGTAAACCCACATAGCCGCTTACCTGCAATTGTTTCATCAGGGTGAGCTGCAATTCCTTATTCCCGGTACCGGCAGGAATAACGATGCATCCCAGAGCCCGCAGACCGGAATCAAACATGAAACCGGCGGGAGTAAAATGATAGGAAAAGGTATTGATTACACAATCCCCGGCGGAAAACCCGGCTGCTTTCAAGGCCGGTACCCAGCGCCAAAAATCCCTTTCATCGCCTTCAGGGTCGTAAATCGGCCCCGGCGAAGCATAGATGCGGGCCAATTTCCCCGTTTCCACGCCCAACCAGCCGCCAAAGGGAATGTCTGCCGCCTGACTTGACATGAGAGTGTCTTTGCTGGTTACGGGGATGACTTCCAGATCCGCCTCGGAAGTAATACTGGCGGGATCAATCCCCGCACCGTCCAAAATTTCTCTTATTTTTGGCGAGTGCGCATATCCATATTGGATAAACTGCTCCAAATTCACTTACAACCACCTCTTCCGACGTTTATAGTGTTTGATGTCACGATAGCTTTTGCGCTTGCCCACTTCAGTCAGCCCTAAGTAAAACTCCTGGACGTCCTCGTTTTTCTTCAATTTATCAACCTGCCCTTCCAATACTATGCGACCGTTTTCCATAATATAGCCATAATGTGCAATGGAAAGGGCAATATTGGCGTTTTGTTCCACCAACAGGATGGTGGTGCCTTCATTCTCGTTAATACGCCGAATGATATCGAAAATTTCCCGTACCAGCAGCGGTGCCAAACCCAGGGAAGGTTCATCCAGCAACATCAGTTTGGGCCGGGCCATCAGTGCACGGCCAATGGCCAGCATCTGCTGCTCGCCGCCGGACAGGTAACCGGCAGTACGGCTACGCAGCTGCCTGAGCTTCGGAAAATAATCATAAACCAGTTGTAAATCCTTTTTCACCCCGCCCCGGTCTTTCCGGGTAAAAGAACCGGCGATCAGGTTTTCTTCCACGGTTAAATGCTCAAAAACCCGCCGCCCTTCCATTACCTGAAATATTCCTTGCCGGACAATTTTATCCGCTTCCATCCCGTGAATGACGCGCTCGTTAAAGACGATGCTGCCGTCGGTCACTTCCCCGTCCTCGGCAGCCAAAAGACCGGAAATGGCCTTCAGTGTAGTGGTCTTTCCCGCACCGTTACTGCCCAAAAGGGCAACAATCCGCCCCTGGGGCACCTTCAGGGACAATCCTTTTAACACGAGTATTACCCGGTCGTACATGACTTCTATATTGTTAAGAGCCAGCATCCCAACACGCCTCCCCAAATTTAGAAGTGAGAGGTTCGAAGTGAGAGGTCGGAAACCTCCCACTTCGTCCTGTATTTATTGATAACCAATCCAGTCGGTAATCGGAGTCCACTGGCCATTCTTGACCTGGTAAAGTTTAACCTTGCTGCTGCCGCGATGACTGTCCGCAGAGAAGCTGACCGGAGCACCCAAATCGCCGGATGCAAATTCATTGAGATTTTCCAGTCCTTTCTTGATGTTTTCCCCGGTGATTTTGTCGCCAGCACGTTTGTAGCCCTCCAGCATAATCATGGCAGATAACCAGCCCTGCACGTGCTTCTGGTTCAATTGGTCCAGACTCATGCCCATCAGCTTGAAGCCTTCTTCCACCTGTTTCATGCCGGGTACATCTTCAAAGGGAAAAGCAAAGGGCACCACGCCAATATACCCTTCCGCAACATCACCAGCCAGTTTCAGGGAAATCTCGTCGGCGGTCCAGTTGAGACCGAAGAACTGGGTTTTCAGTCCCAGCTTCTTCGCATCCTTCAAAATTGTGGCGGTAGCGTTGGAAGTCTCCTGGATAATGGCGTACTTCACGCCGGCCTTATCCATGTTCAGAAGCTGGGATGTGGCATCCAGGGCCTTCAGGTCCACGATTTCCTTGTCAACGATTTCCACGCCGATTTTCTTGGCAAAGGCCTCGGCATCGGCAATGGGTGAACGTCCGAAACCGGTATCATTGTAAATCAAGGCTACCTTGGGTGTTTCTTCCTTGGCGTTGTCCTTGATATATTTCAAAATCACCCGGGCCTGGTCGGAATACGATGCAGCCACCATGAAGTTATAGGGATGGTCTGCCACTGTAAGCAGATTTTCCGACAGCGAACCGGAAATGTAAGGTATTTTATCCTTGCTGATAAACGGCACCATGGCCTCGGTATCGCCGGTACCCCAGCCCAGGATCGCCGGCACCTTGTCTTGAGTTGCCAGCTTCTTGTATGCTTCTACAGCCTGAGGTATTTTGTAAGCATAATCAATGTCAATCAAGTCTACCTTACGACCATTGACACCGCCGTTTTCATTAAGCCACTTCACGTAGGCCTTGACACCCTCGGCATAGGGTTTGCCCACATCCCCGGTGGCACCGGTAATGTCGAAAATACCACCAAGTTTAACCGGCTCCTTCGGCGCTTCTTTCTTTGCCTCTTCTTTCTTGGCTTCCTCTTTCGGTGTTTCACTCTTTTTCTCCGCCTGAGGTGCAGAACCACCGCAGCCGGCCACAAACACAACCACCAGCAACAGGGACAAAATTACGGCCAATATCTGCAGCCGTTTTGACATTTGCTTTACCTCCTTCTACTTGATATTCGAGGTTCGAGTTGCAACCACCACGGTTTTACCACAGTACAAGTTTTCATAACAACATCCAAGCACCCAAAAAAAGTTCCGCTATCCCCCCTTTCCATTAGAATAGACTGTTAGTTTTGCTAGTAGGAAAATGGCCAGAGTTTAAAATATTCCTTGAGGTTTTGCCAGATTTTTGCCAATCCGTCGGGTTCGTAGATGAGGAAAACTATAATGGTAATGCCAAATACCGCCTCCTTTAAACCCAAAATTACTGTCTCAATATTGGGGAAATATGCGGAAGCCAGCCCGGCAATCTCCCGCAGCACTATGGGCAACAGGGTAATAAACACCGCCCCGTAAATGGAGCCCATGACGCTGCCCAAACCCCCGATAATCACCATGGCCAGGTACTGGATGGAAACACCGATGGTAAAGTGCTCCGGGCTGATTATGCGCAGGTAGTGGCCCCACAGGGCACCGGCAATACCTACATAGAAAGAACTGAGAGCAAAAGCCATGATTTTATACTTGAAGAGGTTAATTCCCATCACTTCCGCCGCCAGGTCCCGGTCGCGAACGGCCACGAAAGCCCGGCCCACCCGGCTTCTAAACAGGTTAAAACAAAATATGGTTAAAATTATACAAACTACCAGCACCAGGTAATAATAGGAAACATCGTTATCGAATGTATAACCGAACAGTTCCGGCGCTGGCAGGAACAAGCCGTGTACCCCGTTGGTCACCGTCTCCCAGTGGGCAATGACAAACTCAATGATGACCTGAGCGGCCAGGGTAGCAATGGCGAGATAAAGGCCTTTCAGCCTGAGGGAAGGAATGCCGAACACCGCTCCCACTGCCGCGGTGACCACCCCCGCCACGGGCATGGCCAGCCAGAATGTCAATCCCATCTTGGCTGTAATAAAGCCGGCGGCATAAGCGCCCACCCCCAGAAATGCCCCCTGACCAAGGGATATCTGGCCGGTAAAACCGGTGAGGATATTTAATCCCAGGGCACCGATTATGGCAATACCCACCAGGTTGGCGATACTCACCAGGTAGGTGCCGGCGTAAAATGGCAATAAAAACAACAACAGCATAATCACCGCCACCCGCAGTTTGGCAAGTACAGGATAGTGGAAGGCCATATCATCACGGTAATTGGTGGTAAACACGCCGCTTTCCATGACAAAGGGATTACGTAACCGCATCTTTTACACCCTTTCTATGATCTCTTTACCAAACAGCCCGTAGGGCTTGACCATCAGTATCAGCACCAGCACCACAAAGGGAGCCACTTCCTTGACACCGCCACCCACCAGTGGGTCCAGGTAGCCGCCAGAAAGACTTTCCAGTACACCGATGATCAAACCGCCGATTATAGCGCCGGGAATACTGTCCAGTCCCCCGAAAATCGTCACGGGCAGCACTGTCAGGCCGATATGGCTGAGAGACGAGTTGACACCGTTGATATTACCAAGCAGAATACCGCCGATGCCCGCCACCACCGCGGCAATTGCCCAAGTGGCCGCAAAAATTACCTTGACGCTGATACCCATGGAAAGGGCCGCCTGCTGATCATCGGCGGTGGCCCGCATGGCAATACCCATGTTGGAGTACTTGAAAAAAAGCGAAAACAGCACCAGCATCACCAGGCTGATAAACAGCGACCAGAGGTAAACTTGGGAAACGACAACGGGACCAATGTTGACGGGCGTCGTGGGGAAAATTTCCGGAAATGTTTTGGTATCGGTACTCCAGATTACCTGCATCAGCCCCCGCATAGCGCTGGATAATCCCAGGGTTACCATGATCACGGAAATAACCGGTTCGTTAATAAAGGACCGGAGTATCACCCTTTCAATGGTGATACCCAGCAGAAAACTGAACACTACGGATATCACCAGAGCAAGCAAAAAGGGAACATGGTAGGTATTTACCAGTGTCAGGCAGATATAGGCCCCCGCCAGTAGTAACTCGCCCTGGGCAAAGTTGAGTACGTCGCTGGACTTATAAATAAGTACAAATCCCAGCGCCACCATGGCATAGACTGCACCCACCACCAGTCCGGTAACAACCAACTGCAGGAAAAAAACCATGTTATGCCACCTCCGTTTCCATAGATATTACCGGCAGCGCGGTTTCCACCTTCCCCTGCCGGCCGTCACGGTACTTGACCCGGTCTTCAATCATAATGGTGTCATCGCCGCTGTAAAGAGCATTAATCAGCGCGGCATACTTTTCTTCCACGTAGCCCCGGCGAATTTTCTTGGTGCGGGTAAGCTCCTCGTCATCGGCATCAAATTCTTTGTGCAGCAGCACAAACTTGCGGATTCTCGCCGCCGGGAGCAGTTCCTTATTCACCCTGACAACCTCTTCGGTTATTAACTCCAAAACCTCTTTTTTCTGGGTCAAGTCCGTATAGGTGGTATAAGCCAGCGCCCGGTTTTCCGCCCACTTGCCCGTATTGGCAAAGTCAATGTTAATGATGGCCACAACATAGGGGCGGTCTTTGCCGATAACCAGTGCTTCCTTGATGTACATGCTGAACTTGAGACTGTTTTCAATATACTGGGGAGAAAAGATTTCCCCATCCTTGGTTGTCAAGACGTATTTAACCCGGTCTATGACCACCAGGTGGTTGTTGTCGTCAATGTAACCGGCATCCCCGGTATGCAGCCAACCATCGGTAATGGTTTCCCGGGTGACCTCCTCATTTTTGTAGTAACCCTTGAAAACACTGGAACTCTTAAGAAGGATTTCTCCCTGGTCGGAAATCTTTACCCGGGTACCGGGTATTGGCTGGCCCACACTGTGGTATTTGATGTCCCCGTCGTGGTGTACCACGGCAATTCCCGATACCTCGGTTTGGCCGTAAATCTGCTTGAGGTTGACGCCCATGGCATGGAAAAAACGAAAAACCTGGGGGCCCAGCGCCGCACCGCCGGTATAGGCCCGGCGCAGCCGTAGCAGGCCGAAGTGGTCCTTAATGGCACTGAAAATCATGAACTCTCCCAACCCTCGCAAAAAACGCAGCCACCAGGGCACCGGCTGCTTGTTGAAATGGCAGTCCGCCACCCTGTAGCCCACAGGCATGAAGAAATGGTAGAGCTTTTTCTTTAACCAGGTGCTGTCCTCCACCTGTACCTGAATGCGTGAGACAATATCCTCCCAGATACGGGGCGGCGAAAACATCACATGGGGCCCTATTTCCCGAATATTTTCATTGACAGTTTCCGGTTCTTCGGGAAAGTTGACGGTAAATCCCCGTAAAAGAGATGCCGCCACAGCGGTCATTTGCTCCCCAATCCAGGCCAGGGGTAAAAAGGAAACAAATTCATCCCCCTCTTTAATCGGGTCAATTTCGGTCAAATTACGCGCCATGTTAAGCAGATTATCGTGGGTAAGCATCGCACCCTTGGGAAAACCAGTGGTTCCCGAAGTATAACAGATGATGGCCACATCATTTCCGTGGCCCTTAGCCACCTCCCGTTCAAAGAATGCCGAGTTTTCGCCCGCATATAAATGTCCCAGTTCCTGAACATCAACAAAAGAAATTAAAATATCATCTGTATAATTACGCAACCCTTTCGGGTCATAATAAATGACTTTATGAATTTCCGGTATTTCCTCACGTATTTCCAAAATCTTGTCCACCTGTTCCTGATCCTCCACCACCACGAAGGTAGAATCCGAGTGATTGAGAATGTAGCTGACTTCCTTTGACTGGGAGTCCTGGTACAGGCCCACGGAAATACCGCCGAGAGATTGGGCCGCTAGTTCCGCATAAATCCACTCAGGTCGGTTGTCACCGATAATGGCCAGTTTGTCATTACGGCGAAACCCCAATTTATATAACCCCAAAGCAAATTCTTTAACGTCTTCCACATAGCGCTCCCATGTAACACTTTGCCAGATGCCGAACTCCTTTTCCCTCAGGGCACTTTTCTTGCTTCTAAAACGCCTCCCGTTTTCCAGTAATAACTTGGGTAAAGTATCCGCCTGCATTAACCATCCTCCCTTATTTAGAAGTGAGAAGTGTGAAATCCGAGGTGCGATTGCCCTAATTCTTGACAGGTAACCAATCCACTTCTCGTAGTAATATTGTTTTATTGGCATATATTTCGTGTCAGCCCGCATGACAGCTTAACCCGGGCAATTTAAACTGCCTCCTGACCCAGGTAGGCTTCAATGACTTTGGGGTTCTGCTGCACCTCCTCGGGTAATCCCTCGCCGATTTTCTGGCCGAAATCCAATACCACCACCCGGTCGGAAATATCCATCACTACCCCCATATCATGCTCGATAAGAATAATGGTCGTACTCTTTTCCTCAGAAATATCCAGTATAAACCGGGCCATGTCTTCCTTTTCCTCACTGTTCATCCCGGCCATGGGTTCATCCAACAGCAGCAGGGACGGTTCCAATGCCAGGGCGCGTCCCAACTCCACCCGCTTTTGCAAGCCGTATGCCAACATCCCCACTTTTTTGTGCCGGATGTTCTCAATTTCCAGGAAATCAATGATTTCTTCCACAACCCGTCGCTGCTCCACTTCTTCCCGCTGGGTCTTCCCCCAGTAAAAACCGCCGGCAAAAATGCCGCTCTTCATCTTGACATGCCGGCCCAGCATCAGGTTATCCAGCACCGTCATATGAGAAAACAGTTCGATGTTTTGAAAGCTCCTGGCAATACCCAAACCGGCTCGCCGATGCGTGGGCATTTGGGTAATGTCCGTACCTTCAAAAACAATTTTGCCGGAACTGGGGCGGTAGAGCCCACTGATGCAGTTTAACAGGCTGGTTTTTCCCGCGCCGTTAGGCCCGATAATGGCAAAAATTTCTCCTTTTTTTACCTGAGTGCTAATATTGGACAGCGCTGCAACCCCGCCAAAATGCAGCGATACCTGTTCTATCTCCAGTTGAATCACGGGCATCCCTCCTTTTCTATCGGAATTTTCTTAATACTATGCTGATTTTATTTTAGATGCATGATGAATAGCTGTAAATAAAGTTATGGTAAACGGAATATTTTTGGCTTAAACAGCAGTAAAGCATATTTCAACGGCTACACATCTGCAAACCCTGTTCGCCGGTGAAATAAAAAAAGCGACCTCCCCGGTCACTGCTTGATAATTACCTTTCAAGCCGGTATTCTGCCACTGGACCAAATTAATATCCGGCCGGATTACCTGCCGAAAAGCAGGTTGCAAATAAAAACCGATGCCAATAAACCCGTCACGTCGGCAATCAAACCCAGGGTCACCGCGTAACGGTACCGGCGAATACCCACCGAGCCGAAATAGACTGTCAGCACATAAAAGGTGGTATCGGTACTGCCCTGCATGGTGGAAGCCAACCTGCCGATGAAACTGTCCGGTCCATAGGCCCCGATTAATTCAGTGGCAATACCCAAAGCCCCGCCGCCGGACAAGGGGCGCATCACCGCCAAAGGCAGCACTTCCCCCGGCGCACCAATCAAACTCATTACCGGATTGATGAATTTCACAAAATAGTCCATGGCCCCGGAAGCCCGGAAGACACCAATGGCCACCAGCATTCCCACCAAAAAGGGGATAATCCTCACAGCTGTTTCAAAACCTTCTTCCGCCCCCTCCACAAAGGTTTCGTAAACCTTCACTCCCCGTAAATAACCGGCCAACGGGATGGTCAGGAGCAAAAAAGGTATGGCCCAGCGGGATACCTGGGATACAATAGTCAGAAGCATATTTTTGATAAGAGCCTCCCTTGTTCGAGGTTCGAGGTTGGAATTTACTTTTTTTCATGCTTGCGCTTATACCTGGTGTGGAGAATCTTGTCGGCGGTCACGGCCACAATTGTGCCCATGGTGGTGGCAAAGATTGTGGTGCCGACGATTTCCGTCGGGTTTGCGGAACCAGCGGCCACGCGGATACCGATGATAGTGGCAGGTATCAGCGTGATACAGGAAGTATTTAAGGCCAGAAACGTACACATGGCCGGGCTGGCCTCATCGGGAGTATCGTTTAGTTTCTGCAGTTCCTGCATGGCTTTTAAGCCAAAGGGGGTGGCGGCATTCCCCAATCCTAGAATGTTGGCACTGATGTTCATGATGATGGCTCCCATAGCCGGGTGGTCCTGGGGTACCCGCGGAAACAAAAACCTGGTGACGGGGCGGACAAGCCGGGCCAGAAAATTGATCATACCCGCCTCCTGGGCCACCCGCATTATCCCCAACCACAAGGCCATCAAGCCGATAATCTCAATGGCAATATTTACCCCCGCCTGTGCAGAATCCATGGCTGCCTTGGTGACCACCTCTATTTCGCCCTTCATTCCCGCCACCACTATTCCAGACACCAGCAGCGCCAGCCAGATGATGTTAACCATGATTCTCCCCCCCCCAGCACGTCCTATAACTAAAAACTATGATAGGAACAATGCATTTAGAACAGGAAAGAAAAACTTGAAAAATGGAAGAAATCCCCCTCAAAAAAATAAGCCCGACTGGCAGGCTTCAAGGTAAACTTCAAACAGTATGCTACACTTTTGAGGTCATTAAATTTACAAAATACTGGCAAGTTCAGCCGCCTTTATAGCGGCTACCGGCAATCAGAACCTTATTTTCCCGGGCAGAATACGACTTTTGCACCTCTCCCACCCAAACTTTGACACCGGGCCAGACAACATCCAGTTTGACAAAATGTTCCGCAACGGTCTTGATCCTGGTGGTTACACCTACCTCACTTCCTGCGACTGCAATTTTCACCGGACCGTTGGCGACAATTTCCCCACCTTTGACAATTCCTATCACCGTGACCCGGTTTCCCGCCCGGAGCATGGACTGGAAACAGCCCTTGCCCTCGATGTGAATATCACAGTTAGCTACCAGCGTAGAAGACTGTGCGTAACTGCAGAAAATACTGGCATCCCTGCCGACCATACCGTCCAGCGCCGCCACTATCTTTTTAATCCTACGTGCCAGGACCAGAAGAGACTGGATATCAGGCAACCGTTTTTCAGCAGCGTGGACAGAAAAAGCAGTAGCCAAATCCCTAATCAAGTCCAAAATGTCCTTGTCTATTAAATTGATTTCCATCCGGCCCTCAACAGACTTCTTGAATTCCGCGCACTTTTTTGGCAAGTATGGCATTTTTCTTTCCAGAATCAATTTTACGGCACTGCCTACCGGCAGTTTCCCCCCGGCAAACTGTTGCTGCAGCTGTCCCACGGATTTAATCAGGCTGCTCATGTGTCTGTCCACTACACCAAGGTAACGGGAAATTTCCTTATACAAGGCGGACAGCCCGCCGGCAACCAATTTGCTGGTGATGACATTGCCCTTAACAGTAATATTACCGCCGCAGTCAATAGTGGCGTTGGCCACATACCCGTTAATGGTTCCATTGCCGCCTGCCCGCACCACCATATAATCCTCCACGTTCCCCGTAATTTCCACGTCACCCTTAAATTCTATGTCCCCGCTGGTCGGGCTGACATCGCCGCTGTGAACATATACGGGAAATACACTGATAATACCATTGGTAACGTCCGGCCGCCCTGTTAGTTTGGCAACAGCTTTGGCGCCGCCTTCGACCAGAACAGCGCCCTCACCCACCTTGATCTCTACCCGTTTGGGTTCCCGGGGCAGGACAGGAGCACCGGTCACATCCACCCCGGGCTCACCTGCCACCGGCGGTACTTTCACAGCCAGTACCTCTTCCGGTTCAACGCTGATTATCCGGTTTAACAGCCGGTTACTTTCCGTTCCAACATGCTTCTTTTTTGTAAATACATAGTCAATTTCCTCATCCACTGGCAGCCTGGGTTCAATGCCACGGGCAACCGGTTCCCGGATAAAGTCTTTTTTTACAGCGAGCAACCGCAAGATTTTTTCCTTATCCACCAGTTTTTTCGCCACATGATTGGCAGCCAGCTTCCGCATCACCGTTTTGAACTCCAGGGTCGGGGCAGGAATTTCTCCTGCAGGTTCAGCATTCACTACCAGGCTGTTGACCGGCAGGTGGTCTGCCACCCGGTAAATCCTACCCTGCACATAAGCGACACTGAGAAATGCGCTCATCAACCTCTTGTCCCGTTCCACAGAGCATTTCACAGTTGCTTTTTCCTCCACAGGCCGGATAACGACCCGGTCGTCTTCTGCCAGCATACGGGTATCCGCAATCTCATCCCCGTTGACAAAAATGCTGACGTTTTTGCCTGGTGTAATGGACGCTTTTTTACCCCTCCCTATTGGCGGACATATTTTAACCCGGCCTCCTTCAACAGACACCATCCCGTCCGCATCATTACGGTGCACAGTAGGTTCCCCGCTGCCACCCGCCCCGACGTCACCAGTGGAAACGCCGACCTGACAGCTTTTCACCGGACCGCAGCCATCTTCATGGAATGTTTCCTTTCTTTCCTGCACTTGACAACCCTCCTCAAGCCTGCCGGTACTGGGCTGAACTGTACGGGGAAAACTCGCCGGCCCAGCAGATTCTCCCAAGGGTCTGACGGGCGCCAGGCGAATACCGGAGATCCTCCCCAACGAAAATAACAGCTTGCTTACATATACAGTTGCTTGCAACTCCTCGTTCCGGCAACAGCAGGTTATGCACCCTTGCTCTATCCGGTTAATTCCTGCGTTTCCACCAATTCTCCATCCCATTATAACACGTCAAACAGTCAACTAACAGGGTCATTAGGGTCTTCCATGCAGAAAATTGACGAACCATGACGGCGTCTGCGGTTAGCTGGCATCACTTTAACGGAACCGTCGGCAAAGGAATCTGCACCGGGAGGATACTGCCGGATACAAAAAAACGCCCGGAAGGAGCGGTGAGATTACCAACTTCTATTGAAAAGTCAATATGGCAATCAACGCCTGCCAGACGGAAATGACAAAGGACTTTTTCTTCACCGCCTCCCGGGCCACCAGGTCAACCGTGGCAACCTGCTTTTTATCCATAAAGACACGAATTTCCCCCAGCCATTCCCCTTTCTTTACCGGGGCAGTAACCGTATTGGGTAGTATCACCTGCTGCTTTAGCTCGCTCTTTTCCCGAGGCAGCAGAGGGACTGACAACGAACCGCCGGTAATAACCGCTACTGTATCTTCCCGGCCTTTATCCACTTTAATTACCCGCACGAGTTTTCCGGCCTCCAGCACCGGGGTGCGTTTAAAGGTAGTAAAGCCCCACTCCAGCAGTTCCTTGCTTTCAGCGTACACATCCGGCGAATTCAAAACCACAGCCAGCAGGGTCCAGCCGTCCCTGGTGGCGGAACTGACCAGGCAGTTGCCGGCTGCAGTGGTATAGCCGGGTTTTATCCCGTCAGCGTAAGGATAATATTCTTTATCTCCGGTAAGCAGCCTGTTTTTATTGACTAAGAGCTGGGGCCTGGACCGGCCCTGGCGGGAAATAGGTACCATCCTGGTGGCAACAATATTACGAAATTCAGGCAGTTTTAAACCTTCCCTGGCAATCAGCGCCAGGTCATAGGCGGAAGAATAGTGGTTTTCATCATGCAACCCGTGGGGATTGACGTAGTGAGTATCCTTTGCTCCCACGTCCCGGGCAAACTCATTCATCATGTCCACAAATTCCTTTTCAGAGCCGGCCACAGCCTCCGCCAGGGCCACCGCGGCATCATTTCCCGACTGCAGCATCATGCCGTAAAGCAGGTCCCGGACGCTAAGAACCTCTCCTTCTCGCAGACCCATGGAGGCCTCACCGGTAGCGGCGGCATTGCCGCTGATACGCACTTTTCTGTCCAAATTTCCTTTTTTTATGGCCAGGATGGCAGTGGTAATCTTGGTGGTACTGGCCTGGGCCAGGCGTTCATGAATATTTTTCGCGTAAAGGACCCGCCCTGATTGGAAGTCCATAAGCAGCGCCGCCTTTGCTTTAATACCGGGCTGGGCAAAACCGGTTGCAGGCAGCCCAAATATTAAAAGACAAAGACATAGCGCAAACAGGAATACTGTGCGTCGTATCACTGAAAAGCCGCCCCCTGATGTCAATATTTGCGGGTTTAATAGCGACTTACCCGCGGTAACTACTTACTGTTTCCGGACTATAATTTCATCGCGGCCTATATTTATTCCACAGCCGGTGTCCCGTTCCCTTCCCCCTGCCAATTTTTTGCCATTAAGAAATAGCCCTGTAAACATAAACTAAGCCCCGCGAAAAATTCGCAGGGCAGAGATTACTTATTTTTTTTCGCTATTGCTGTCAGCACTTCCCGGACAAGCCGGAGCCAAAATCGTCATCCCTGAATTAGCAGGCATAAAAGCTTTACCATGTTAAATTTTCTTTCCATTTTGACAAGAATTTTACGATTAAGGGCCTAAACTATAGCTTTTGCCGCTTTGCTTGAGTGTTAATGTGACTTGACTTCTGACCAGATTCGATCATACAGCGTAGTTGCTTTGCCAATATCTTTTAAATATTGTCCTTTAGCCAGTACTTCCGCAGGCGGGTAGACGGCAGGATCTTCAAGAATCTCTTTGTCAATAAATTTGTGTGCGGCTTCATTAGGGTTGGCATATGGAAATTCCTTGGAGATTTCAGCGCTTATTTCCGGCCGCAGAATGAAATTGATAAAGACTTCTGCTGTTTTTTTGTGAGGCGCGCCCTTGGGAATTACAAAGTTGTCTACCCAGATATTGGTGCCTTCTTTGGGATATACTGTTTCAATGGCGGGATTCTCACGCCTGGCTAACGAGACTTCCGCACCCCACATAATACCGGCTGATGCTTCGCCATTGATCATCATTGTTTTCGGGCTATCACTGTCAAAAGCTTTGATATTCGGCAAAAGCTCTATGAGCTTCTGTTTTGATTTTTCTAACACATCCGGATCGGTTTCATTGATGGACTTTCCTTGCAGCATATTCATGAATCCGATCATGCTTCGGGAGTCATCAAGTACCACCAGACTGTTCTTGAACTCAGGTCTAAATAGATCGGCATAACTCTCTACTGGAGTCTTGACCTTATCCGTATTTACACCGATAGCGATAGTCCCCCACATGTATGGAACTGTAAATTTATTATCCGGATCGTACGGTTGATTTCGGAAGTCGCTGCCCACATTTTTAATATTGGGAATATTGGATAAGTCAATTGGCTCGAGTAAATTCTGTTTG
>CAZGXM010000042.1:0-2598 GCA_964529795.1 uncultured Thermoanaerobacteraceae bacterium | reverse complement strand
CGCTTTGGCCATTTGAAGGTTTATTTTTTCCTCCACAGCCTGCGATAAGTAGAGTCAACACAACCACCAGAGCAATCCAAATCCATTCGTTTTTACGTAACTTCATAATCTGACCTCCCTCGTTTTTAAATATATTTAAAATAGGATGGCTTGACCAGTCTAAAGCCCCCTATATTTTTGGTAGCGTCCACTTTCACTTTGCTCACATCCATGGCTGATATGGAACTGTTATTTCCTAACTCTTTGGTCGGCATTGTTACCACCAATAGCTAAGAATCGCTTCACGAATCAACTTCGCTGCAGTGATTTCGGTGGAGCCGGAAGTGTCAATTGAAGGTGAAACTTCCACCAGATCCATGCCGACAACATCCAGCCCCCTGAGAAGGTGAATAGACTGCATAGCCTCTGTGGTTGATATGCCGCACGGTTCGGGTGTTCCGGTTCCGGGACAAAATGCCGGATCTATGCTATCTATATCAAAGGTTATGTAGACCGGTTTTTCTTTTAAGTTCTCAATATCTTGTTCCAATGCTGTTAGGACATCATATCTCCGCATATGGGTCATTTCCTCTGCGTATTGGAATTCATACTGTTCGCCCGAACGGACAGCATATTGGTATATTCTCCCTTTACCCAGGATTTCCGCTACTCGTCTGATTACCGTGGCATGAGAGTTTTTTTCCCCAAAAAATGTATCTCTCAAGTCGGCATGAGCATCAAAATGGAGTACAACAAGGTCCGGGTGCTTCTCTACTATGGCTTGAATGATGGGATAAGTAATTAGGTGTTCTCCCCCAAGAATAAACGGAACCTTATCATCGTCAATAATTTGTTTCGTTGCTGCGTAAATCATGTCCAGGCTTTTAGCTACATTCCCGATCGCCAATACCAAGTCACCTTGATCAAAAAAGGGCACTTTAGAAAGATGTCGATTTAAGTATGGACTGTATTCTTCTAACCCATAAGATGCATTGCGGATCCCCTGAGGGCCAAAACGGCTTCCCACTTTGAAGCTAACCGTGTAATCCATCGGCGCTCCAAGCAAAACAACCTTTGCTTGTTTATAATTATCCTTACTAAAGTTAAAAACTCCCGCAGATTGTAGCTTTCGGTGCAGTTCAGGCAATGAAGGCGCCTCCTATCTTAAAAATAGACATCCTGCATTTCACAGACATTTTTTACCATAACATCAGCCGGGGTTTTACAGTATTTTTCTCAGCAAGCATAATCAAAGCACACAACCAAGACTTAAATTTGGGTAACTCAAAATAGACAGGTGTAAAAAAACTTGTCAACTCCACGAAATAACGAAACTATTTTCAAGGCAAACTAAAGCGTAACAGGCATCACCTCTTTCTAAATGCAAAATGGTCTTACGCTAGTGCAGAACTTCTTCCCTTCCGGGTTTCATGCCACCTGAGCACACAATCATCAATTTCAAAAAGATATAAGCGTCAATCCGTTTTGGTATTTGGTATATAATTCCCCCATGTCCAATAGCCCTTTCATGCCCTTAAAGTCCACCTCTACCTGATCCCGGCTGCGATACTTTGTAACCAGTTGGTTTGCGTTTACTTGCTCTTTGGAATAATTATTGAGCAAAGCAAATACCCCGTCATACTTTTCTTCTTCTACCAGAGCACCCTCATCCCAAGATCATTCCATAGTTAGCCGTTTTCGGTTTCAGAAAGATGACACTACAGGAATTCCTTGGTGTTTCTATAAGCCTTCAGCAGTTCGCCCAGTTTGGTCTGACAATAATCAAGCTCTCGAAATTTTCGTTTTTAGTTTCCATCTATCTTGTTCCCATGCATCTTGAATTAGTTCCCGGACTGCTCTCTTCGAGAGACCCATTTAAAGCGGCGACACCCAGTGGACCATCCGTTCCTTCTGATGTTCCTTCAAAAATTAACTTTTATTTAAAGTGGATACGTTTTGCAATAACCACAATACTCAGTGTTACAAAAAGCATCAATGTTGACAGCGCATTAATTTCCGGTGTGACCCCAAACTTAACCATTGAGAATATTTTTAAAGGTAATGTGGTACTTCTTGGGCCGGCAACGAAAAAGCTGATAATTACATCATCAACTGATAAGGTAAAGGCCAGCAATGCACCTGCTATAATGCCAGGCATGGTGATGGGTAAGGTAACTTTTTTAAAGGTTTCCCATTCATTTGCCCCCAAGTCTAGCGCCGCTTCCTCTAAAGAAATGTCAAAACCATTTAGTCGTGTTCGAACCACAATCATGACGAAGGGTACGCTGAATGTGATATGGGCGGCAATTAACGTAAAAAGTCCGAGCGGTAATTTAATTTGGGCAAAAAAAGCGAGCAGCGATATTCCCAGTACAATTTCCGGAATAACAATAGGTATGTACAAGAGGCCATCCAAAACTGTTTTCCCCCGAAAATGATAGCGATACATACCTACAGCCCCCAACGTCCCGATAATGGTTGAGGCAATAGTTGAAACAACTGCGACAATAATAGTGTTTTTTGCCGCTTGAAGCACCTCGCTATTGTGCAGTAATTTCCCGTACCAATCAAAGGTAAAACCGGTCCAGACAGCATTAAGCTTCGATTGATTGAAGGAAA